>NZ_JBCLNI010000012.1:0-106398 GCF_039062885.1 Blautia sp. 2227st1_G12_2227SCRN_220401
TTGAATAAACGGGAGGCACTGGTTTTTGACAAGGAATGTTACGAAAAAAATGTCAAAAGGCAGTGCGAAAAAATAAATATATTATTCAAACTCAATCGTTCCAGGCGGCTTACTAGTAAGATCATAGAATACGCGGTTTACGCCCTTAACTTCATTAATAATACGGTTCATCACCTTATTAAGTACTGCATAAGGAATCTCAGCAGACTCCGCAGTCATGAAGTCAATGGTCTTAACGGCGCGAAGCGCCACTGCATAATCGTATGTTCTGAAGTCTCCCATTACACCTACGCTTCGCATATTTGTAAGGGCTGCAAAGTACTGGTTCGGCATCCAGGACGGATCTTCTCCGTGTTCTTTTTTGTAGTCGGCGGCTGCATTGTCGACTTCTTCACGGTAAATGTAGTCTGCATCCTGTACGATGCGTACTTTTTCCTCGGTGACTTCACCGATGATACGGATTCCAAGTCCCGGGCCCGGGAATGGCTGACGGAATACCAGTCTTTCCGGAATTCCAAGCTCAAGGCCGGCTTTACGGACCTCATCTTTGAACAGGTCACGAAGCGGCTCAATGATTTCTTTGAAATCAACGAAATCCGGAAGGCCTCCTACGTTGTGATGGGATTTGATCACTGCGGATTCTCCGCCGAGACCGCTCTCTACAACGTCCGGATAAATGGTTCCCTGTGCAAGGAAATCTACAGCACCGATCTTCTTGGCTTCTTCCTCGAAGATACGGATAAATTCCTCACCGATGATCTTACGCTTCGCTTCAGGCTCTGTAACACCGGCAAGCTTGTCGTAATATCTCTGCTGTGCGTTCACGCGGATAAAGTTTAGATCAAACTGACCATTCGGTCCGAATACACCTTCAACCTCATCACCTTCATCCTTACGAAGAAGGCCATGATCTACAAATACGCAAGTAAGCTGCTTACCGATCGCTCTGGAAAGAAGTCCTGCTGCCACGGAGGAATCTACACCACCTGACAGGGCTAGGAGAACTTTTCCATCACCGACTTTCTCGCGGATCTCTTTGATCGTATGTTCAACAAAGGCATCCATCTTCCAGTCTCCGGCACATTCGCAGACACCAAGTACGAAGTTGGACAGCATTGTCTTTCCTTCTACTGTGTGCAGTACTTCCGGATGGAACTGGATCGCATACAGTTTCTTCTCTTCATTCTGTGCAGTTGCTACCGGACAGTCTGCAGTATGTGCAGCGATCTCAAATCCCGGTGCAGTCTGGGAAATATAGTCTGTATGGCTCATCCAGCAGATTGTTTTGTCGGATACATTTTTGAAGATCCTGGAATCTTTCTTATCGATGAGAAGCTCTGTCTTACCGTATTCGCTGACATCTGCCTTCTCAACTTTTCCGCCAAGGACATGCATCATAAGCTGTGCTCCATAGCAAAGTCCAAGTACCGGAATACCAAGCTCAAATAATTCCTTCTGGTAAGTCGGTGAATCTGCCTCATAGCAGCTGTTTGGTCCGCCGGTAAGGATGATTCCCTTAGGATTCATCGCTTTAATCTTCTCAAGATCTGTCTTGTAAGAATAAATTTCGCAATATACATTGCATTCTCTGACACGTCTTGCAACCAGCTGATTGTACTGACCGCCAAAATCAATGACAATAACTAATTCTCTTTTCAAGGCTTTCCTCCTGTTATTTATAACATCTTTAGAATCTGTTACTCATTATAAATGAGTACATGCACTTTTACAATGCTAATTTTATCTCCCGCCGGAATTTTTATTTTCCGGAAAAATTTTTCACTACTTTTTTTGCCTGCTCATCCCAGTAAGCGCAGTCATTTCTTCCAATTACCTCCGATGTAAACGGAGTACCGTCATTCTTCTTATAATGTCTGGTCGCCCGGAAAACATATTTCGCACCGACATAAACGATCGGTACGTTGAAAAATACGATCAGAATATTTCCAAGATCAGAAAATGCCCAGAGATTTCCAAGCTCCAGTCCTGCGATATTACAGAGGATACCAAATGCGGCAACAAAAAGACCGATACAGCGTACAAAATTAATACAGATCTTATCTTTGCGGATACGGTTTGCTGCGATTTCCGAAAAGCTGATCATTCCAAGCAGACAGGTAAATGCAAACAGGCAGAAACATAAGGTTACAAGAAATGTAACGATCCCGTTCATTGCAGTTCCCGGAGTCAGCACAGCAATGGACTCCGTATATTTTGGAAGTTTATCAAGAGCCTGCCAGCTTTCCGCATCTGCTCCCGTCCAGCAATGTGCCATAACTACCACAAATCCGGTAAGTGTACAGATCACAATGGTATCAAGAAAAACTCCCAGAGAAGCGATCACACCCTGCTCACATGGATGCTTTGCGTCAGCTGCTGCCGCTGACATGGTGATCGTTCCCTGACCAGCCTCATTGGACATCAGGCCTCGTTTTACGCCCTGTGCAAGAACCGTTCCAAAAACACCTCCAAAAAATGCATCCGGCTTAAAGGCTCCTGCAAACACGCTTCCGAAGAAATACGGAATACGGGTAAAATTCAATATGATAAGAAGTAACACTACTACCATATAGAGCACCGCCATCACCGGCACCATCATATCTGTCCATTTGGATACTTTTTTGATTCCGCCAAATGCGATAGCTGCTGTGAGGATTACGATCAGCGTACCTACTATATAATAGAAGGCTGATCCGCTTGGGATGGTTTTTCCGGTTACGATCTCTGCCATGCGTCCTACTGATGAAACAACGTTAAAGCCCTGTGCCGGCAGACAGCAAAGCGCATACAGAATATACAATACCGAAAGAAAAACACCGATCCATACCTTATTTCCAAGAAGCTTTCTCCCATAAAAAGGAAGACCTCCTACGAACTCATCGTCCTTCTTCTCCTTGAAAATCTGAGCAAGGACACCCTCCATGTATGCAACTGCCATCCCGAAAAACGCAGATATCCACATCCAGAACAGGGCCCCCGGTCCACCCACTGCAACAGCACCTGTTACGCCCAGGATATTTCCCGGTCCTACACGCATAGCTGAACTCAGGAAAAACGATGCAAGCGGCGAAATTCCTGTTTCCACAACACGTTTCTCCGTCATGGTCCTGATTCCTTTTTTAAAGTAAGTCACCTGCATAAAACCGATCCTGAAACTGAAAAAAATCCCGGACCCAAGAAGTAGTATGATCGCAAAGGATATATTTCCCAGAATCGGGATACTGCTGTACCAGTCAAAATTCGTGGGGAACTCCCACAGAAAATCAGACAGTGGACCGATAAAGCTGAACACTCCATTGATCGCCTCAAACACTTTCTCCATAGCCATCTCCTCCCTTTTCATCTGAATACCTCAGAATTGAACCATCTTTCCGGATATCACATTTTCCGCTGGACATAAAATATAGATATATTCATTTATACCCCTCAGAAAAATTTCCGCACCTGTTCATATAACATGTGTACCACATCCATACTCGTTCATTTCCCCTCCGGATTTTTATGCTATGGTTTATTATACCGTATCGGCTTAAAAAAGTCTTATTTATTTTCACTATTTTTGTACAAATTTCAGAATTTTCTATTCTTACAAGCCCCACCGACTGCTATTGCTTTTCGCCCCCCGCAGGGGACTTACTTGATTCGAGTCAAGCGGATATTCGCAATCCGCTTCGCTACGCGGCTCTACACCGAATAACTGCTTCACAGTTTATCAGACTTTATAAGATATTTAGACTTTCCTCACAAATTTTTAAAACGCTTCTCACAGTTCCATCACATTTTGACGGTATATTATTAATCAAATAAAGCACAAAGCTTTTTCATCTTATAGATCATTACTTATTTTTCTTTTCATACTCTGCCGGGTCCCTTCCAAGACCCGGCCCTCCTTTTTATCTTCTTACAAACTCCCATAGTATACCATCCTTTCTTTATTCAAAAGGATCTATACCTATAATCATGGTGTCTATATTAGACATTCTGATTCTATCTGATGATCGACATTTTCATCTCGGTCCATTTACTCCGCATCACTTCACGCCCAGATATCCTTATCCCCTCTTAAAACCCGAATAAACACAACAAAAAAACACCGTCCCCGCAGCTCTATATCTGCAAAAACAGTGCCTTTAGTGCGTCTTCAGGGGTTCGAACCCTGGACACCCTGATTAAGAGTCAGGTGCTCTACCAACTGAGCTAAAGACGCTTATTTAATTGTTTGTCTTTCGTTTTTTGTTTCGTTCGTTCCTCAAGACATGTTGTATTATACGTTATGATTTGAGGAAAGTCAACACCTTTTTTTAATTTTTTTTATTTTTTTCTTTTTTATTTTTTATATCTTCATTTGATGCAATTTTGTTCAGTGATTTTTCTATTTCTGACAGCGAATTTCTGATCTGGGCAGCCTGGCTGTTAATGCTGCGGCTTACCGTATGGAGATTCTGCTGCATGGATCTGAATTTTCTTTTTTTCAAAACTTATGGCCTCCTGCTTTGCGCAAATACCTTTCCAACATCACGGATATTTTATTATATGAAAATATCCTGATCTGTTTCCTGATATTTGCGCAAAGTATTTAAAGCGGACTCTTAGAAATCCACTTTTTTCCACCAGCGCCATACCAGCACCACCGCCAGCACTGCCGTAAGGAAATCCGAGATTGCCTGAGAAGCCAGAACGCCATAATACCCTGCCACCTTAAGAGCGATCATCAATACAACCGCAAAGACCACTCCCTGTCTGCTCACTGATAACAGAAAAGCTCCCATAGCCTGTCCTGCAGACTGAAACGTACAGGTGCTGATCAGCACGATTCCCATACACAACATTCCCGCCAGCTGCAACCGAAGCATCAGCGCGCCATTTTCCACAACGGAAGGATCGCTCATAAAGATCTTTACCATCTGCGGGGCAAAAAATCCAAGTACCGCCATCAGTACAAGCGCCATTCCTCCCTCAAGAAGATATGCAAACTTCAAAGTTGCTTTCAACCTTGTGCGGTTTCTCGCGCCGTAATTGTATCCGGTCAGCGGCTGTCCACCAAAGGCAAAACCAACCAGGACCAACGCAGCGATCATATTAATTTTCATAACGATTCCCATAGCTGCAACCTTATCGTCACCAAATCCCAGCAACGCGCGGTTTGTCAACGCAATTCCGATGCTCTGCATCAGATTAGTAACAGAAGCCGGAATACCAATGGCAAAAACCGCTCCTATCTCCGACCTGGAAATGTGAAATCCCCTGGGATCCACAGAAAGATTTTTGCTCTTTTTAATAAGAAACCATACAAAGAAAATATCGGTACAAACATTTCCGATCACGGTCGCTGTAGCTGCGCCGGCCGCACCCCAGCCCAGTACAAAGATCATGATCGGATCCAGAATAATGTTTACAACTGCGCCAAGTACAGAACCAACCATCGAAGCCGTCGCAAATCCTTCTGTTCGTAACTGATTGGACGGTGTCAGCGCAACAATGATAAACGGCGCCCCCAGTGCAATACAGGTATAATACTGTGACGCATACTCCCAGGTGGCCTCGCTTGCACCCAGAAGTCCCAATACCAGACTTCTGAAGATCATCAGTACAGCCGCAACTGCAACACCGCTGACGATCGCGCCATAAAAGCTGAATACGCTGATCCGCTTTGCGTCCTCGTATCTTTTTTCTCCAAAAAGCCTGGAAATAAAAGAACTGCCGCCAAGTCCGAAAATATCTCCCAGCGCGATCATCAGGGTAAAGATCGGTGATCCAAGGGCAACCCCCGCCACCAGATCCGTATTGCCGGTTCCTGCGATAAAATACGTATCTACCATATTATAAACAAGCGAGATAACCATACTGAACACAACCGGAAGTGCCAGCTTAAAATATGCCTTTGGTATAGGATACTTTTCAAAAATTTCTTCCTGCATCTTATTCCCTCTATTTCTGTCTGATCACCATTTTACAGATCGGATTTCCCATAGAAGAAAACTTCTCCTCATATTCCGTCATGACATTTCCCTTCACCAGCTCCTCATCATGATGAAGATCAAAGGTACACACCTCCAGATTCCAATCGGAATCCCTAACCTCTTCCAGGGAAAACTCAAACAGACCACGGTTATCTGTCTTAAACTCTACAGTTCCTTCTTTTTTCAAAATCTTCTCATATCTTGCCAGAAATTCCCTGGACGTAAGTCTTCTCTTTGCATGACGCGCCTTCGGCCACGGATCCGAAAAATTCAGATAGATCCCATCAACCTCATCCTTCTCAAAAATCTCCGGCAGCAATCTTGCATCCACCCGGATAAAAACAAGATTGGAAAACTCCTCTCCTGCCGCTTCCAGTTCCTCTCTCTTCTGCAGCGCCCGAAGAAGCACACTGTCATACATCTCAATTCCTACAAAATTTCTCTCCGGATGAAGTCTTGCCATATCCATCAGAAAACGCCCCTTCCCCATACCAACTTCCAGAAAAAGCGGTCTCTTCACTCCAAAAACCTCATTCCACTTTCCTTTAAACCTCTCCGGCTCATCAATTACCCACTCACAATCCAAAATAGCATCCTTAGCACCCGGAATATTTCGTAATCTCATAAACAACCTCCAATAATCTTTCCATAATAATGTCTCAATGATTCTTATCAAACAACATTCCAATACTCAACTATACATGTAACCCCCACCCCGCCGCAAGCAAAAAATAAAAAAATTCTCAACCAAGCAACAGCAAAAACGCCTCGTCGTCCACCCCAACACCACCGCATCCTCTCAAACCCAACCAACCAGGCGACAGCAACGCGCCTCGCCGTCCACTTCCAACACCATCCGCATCCTCTCAAACCCTCTCAACCAGGCGACAGCAACGCGCCTCGCCGTCCGCATCCACATACATCGGCTCAACCTCACACATCCAACACCGCAGCATACATACACAAGTCAACAACCTCACACCGCCACAACCAAGAACTCCTAAAAAAAGCCCGAGGGGTGTGCAGAGGGGCCGTGGCTTTACGGCCCCTTTGCGGTTTTCATTTTTTCCCAAAACTCAATCATCGTCTAATAAACAAATTTCTTTTTTTCGTCTCTTTTTGAACATATTTATTCAATAATTGCAAAAAATTTAACAATTTTTTAGTTGTTTTTACCATAAAAAAGGTGTATCATATAAAAATCAATTATAAACAATAACCAAACAAGGAGGGCGTTATGGAACAAATCCTAAATAAGCTTTCGGAAATCGAAGCTACAGCCAATGCCATCATGCAGGACGCTGCGCGACAGAAACAGGCTCTCTCGGAAGAAGCAGAAAAACAGACGAAGGAATTCGACGCTTCACTTGAAAAAGAAACCAGCGACGAGATCCGGAAGATCCGTGAAGATCTGGCCCGCGAGAAAGACGCCCGGATCAATGAGCTTCGTGCAGAAACCGAAGACCAGCTATCCAGGCTGGATGCCTATTACGAAGCCCATCACGAAAGTCTTTGCAGTGAGCTGTTTCAGAAAATAACAGGCATCACCGAAACCTGAAGGGAAAGGAAGTGATTCAATGGGCTCTGTCCTCTCATACAGCGGACTCTCCACCAAGATCCGCGCCATGCAGAGCAGGCTTGTGACAGATGAGCAGCTGGAAGAAATCGTTCAGCTTCCCAATGTCCCCCAGGTAACAGCCTACCTGAAACGGACTCCCGAATATCAGAATATCTGGTCCGGTCTCGATGAAAATGATCTTCACCGCGGACAGATAGAAAAACTCCTGAAGAAATCCATCTTCCTGAATTTTTCAAGGCTTTACCACTTTGCAAATCAGGAACAGCGAACGTTCCTGTCGCTTTACTCGAAGCGTTATGAGATCCGCGTCCTGAAAGAAATCATGACGAATCTCTTTGACCACCGGGACACCGATCCCGTGGATATTTCTCCCTACCGCGATTTTTTCAGACATCATTCCAAGCTGGACATTGACAGGCTTACCGCCTGCACCAATATGGATGAATTCATTGCGGCACTGAAAGGAAATGATTTTTTTATTCCGCTGTCTCAGGTCAACGAACGTGGAAATGCCACGCTTTTTGACTTCGGCATGGCACTTGACCTTTCGTATTTTTCACAGATCTGGAATGTGCGGAAGAAGCTTTTCAAAGGTAACGATCTGAAACAGATCACCAAGGCTTACGGTGAAAAATTCGATATGCTGAACCTGCAGTTCATCCAGCGCTCCAAACGCTGCTTTCAGATGGAACCGGCTGCTATTTACGCATTGCTGGTCCCCATGAACTACAAGCTCCGCAAAGAGGAGATCACCACCCTTGTGGAGGCCCCTACACCAGAAGAGTTCCGTCGTATCTTCAATGGAACTTATTATGGTAAGAAATACGAACAGCTGACCGTCGCCAGTCTGGAAGAATTTTATAACTATATTCTTCGCAGCATACTGGAACAGGAAGCACGCAAGGATCCCTATTCCGTAGCAGTCATCTATTCCTATTTATATCACAAAGAACATGAAGTCAACCGTCTGACCATTGCCCTTGAATGCGTGCGCTATGGCGTGGACCCAGAACAATCCCTGCGTTATATACGCAACGGTTAATAACCAGGAGGTAGCAACGTGATTGAAAAAATGAATTTTCTAAGCATCACCGGTCCCAAGGCAGATATCGACCGGGTTGTAAACACCTACCTGTGCAAGTACGAGATCCATCTGGAAAACGCTCTCTCAGAGCTGACCACAGTAGAAAGTCTGACGCCTTTCCTGGATGTCAACCCCTACAGAGATGCCTTAAATTCCATCAATACCATTTATGAGGAGCTGAAAACTCCTCCGTCCACTTCCAACAGAAGCCCGGGTATTGAAACAGCACTTTCCACAGTAAAGGAGATCCGCTCCCAGGCGGATCAGCTCCAGAAGGAACAGTCCGAACTGGAAGAAAAATGTTCCTCTCTGGAAGAGTCACTGCGGATCATACGTCCCTTCCGAAATATTGATTATGATATTTCATCCATACTTCATCTGAAGTATATCCATTTTCATTTCGGACGTATCGAGAAACAGTATTATGAGAAATTCAAGAAATATATTTACGACAATCTGAACACGATCTTCCTTAAATGCGATGAAGATGACCAATACGTCTGGGGCGTCTACTTCGTACCGAAGCATGATGCGCACAAAATTGATGCCGCCTACTCTTCTATGCACTTTGAAAAGATCTTTGTGCCGGATAATTATACCGGAACTGCCCAGCAGGCATTTTCAAGCGTAAGCAAACAATACGAGGATGCTCTGAAGCATCTGGAAGCACAGAAACAGAAATACCAGAGATTTCTTGCGGATCAGGCAGAAACCATCGTTACCGCCAGAAACACACTTCTTCAGTTTTCCAGAAATTTCGATGTCCGGAAAGCGGCAGCCTGCACCGGAAAGCATGAAAATTTCTATATTCTCTGCGGATGGATGACAGAAGCCGACACCAGAGCTTTTCAAGCCGAAATCT
This sequence comes from Blautia sp. 2227st1_G12_2227SCRN_220401, assembly GCF_039062885.1. NCBI lineage: Bacteria > Bacillati > Bacillota > Clostridia > Lachnospirales > Lachnospiraceae > Blautia > Blautia sp. 2227st1_G12_2227SCRN_220401. The sequence goes on from NZ_JBCLNI010000012.1 coordinate 9,486, forward strand.
CATCCGACGAAAAAATCTTCTGCCTGGTAGACGGAGAAGATACCAATACGCCGGAACACGACCAGAACCATCAGCCGCCGACCAAGCTGAAAAACCCGAAGCTTTTCAAGCCCTTTGAAATGTATGTAAAAATGTACGGACTTCCCGCCTATGGCGAGATGGACCCCACCTGGTTTGTTGCCATCACCTACTCCTTTATTTTCGGAGCCATGTTCGGTGATGCAGGACAGGGACTCCTGCTCTTTATCGGAGGATTGCTCCTGTACAAGCTGAAGCATATCGATCTTGCCGGAATCATCAGCTGCGCCGGAGTCTTTTCCACATTTTTCGGTCTGATGTTCGGAAGTATCTTTGGATTTGAGGATGTCATACCTGCTCTGTGGCTGCGGCCTGTGGACAGTATGACGACCATACCTTTTATCGGAAAACTGAATACCGTATTTATCGTTGCCATCGGCTTCGGCATGGGAATCATCCTCTTGTGTATGGTTTTCAACATCATCAATTCCTTTAAAACGCATGATGTTGAAAAAACCTGGTTTGACACCAACGCTGTGGCAGGACTTGTATTTTATGGCTCCGCAGTTCTCTGCATCGGACTCTTTGTATCCGGGCATGCAGTTCCGGGTGGTGCAGTCCTTGCCATTATGTTTGGTTTACCGCTGCTTCTTATTTTCTTCAAGGAGCCTCTTACAAACCTGGTAGAAAAAAAGGCCGAGGTTATGCCAAAAGAAAAAGGCATGTTTATCGTACAGGGTATCTTTGAACTGTTCGAGGTTATCCTAAGCTACTTTTCCAATACACTCTCCTTCGTGCGTATCGGTGCTTTTGCAGTCAGCCACGCAGCTATGATGGAGGTTGTACTTATGCTTGCAGGCGCGGAGAACGGCAGTCCGAACTGGATCGTCATCATTCTCGGAAACCTGTTCGTATGCGCTATGGAGGGCCTGATCGTAGGTATCCAGGTACTCCGTCTGGAATATTACGAAATGTTCAGCCGTTTTTACAAGGGCAGCGGACGGAAATTCGAGCCGTTCTGCTCAAAAAACAAATAAAATGCCAGAGTCGGAACGCATTCTGATCCGGGCATTCAATTAAACGAATATTAAGGAGGTCATCATCATGACAGTCATTACACAGATCACAATCGCAGTTGCACTTGTACTCAGCATCATTCTTCCATTTGGTTATTATCTTCTCGGCGAAAAAAGCCGCGGCCGCTACAAAACAGCTCTTGGTGTCAACGCCTTTTTCTTCTTCGGGATCATGCTTGTTGCCATTGCAGTAACATTTGCAGGCGGAGCTTCCGTACAGGCTGCTACAGGCGCTGACGCAGGCCTTGCAACAGGTATGGGTTACATCGCAGCAGCACTTGTTACCGGACTTTCCTGTATCGGTGGTGGTATTGCCGTTGCCAGTGCGGCAAGCGCAGCACTTGGAGCGATCAGTGAGGATCAGAGCATCCTTGGTAAATCTCTTATCTTCGTAGGTCTTGCCGAAGGTGTTGCTCTTTATGGACTGATCATCTCCTTCATGATCCTGGGTAAACTTTGATATGAAAATGTATCTGATCAGTGACAATATTGATACTCTGACAGGAATGAGACTGGCCGGTGTAGAGGGTGTGATCGTTCATGAGCACGACGAGCTGAAGGAAGCTCTGGAGCGCACCATCGCAGACAAAGAGATCGGAATCATACTCCTGACCGAAAAATTCGGCCGGGAGTTTCCTGAGATCATTGATGATGTCAAGCTTCATCACAAAACACCTCTCATCATTGAAATTCCTGACAGACATGGTACCGGCCGCAGACCTGATTTCATTACATCTTATGTAAATGAGGCCATCGGATTAAAATTATAGGCAGGTGATATTATGACAATTGAAGAGAAGCTTAAACACTTCTATGACACCTCCGTGGACGAAGCACGCCGTCAGGCGGAAAAAGATGTCCGGGAACACAAGGAAGCCCTGGATGCCGCACTGGAGGAACATAAAAAAATGTCTCTGGGAAATGCTGCCAGTTCCCGCAAAGCCGAGATCGCAAACGCAAAGCGTGAGATCAACAAGGCACTTTCCGCAGAGCAGCTTCACATCCGGCGAAACTGGACTGCCAGACAGAGCCGCTTAAAAGAAAAACTTTTTGCAGATGTCCGGGTACAGATCCTGAAATTCATGGAATCTCCCCGCTATGAAGAATATCTTTGTACAAAGATCGAGGAAGCTGTCTGCTTCGCGGAACACGATGAGATCCAGATCTATCTTTCAAAAGAAGATGAACCCCGTCTGAAGTCTCTCACTGTAAAGACCGGTTTCCCGCTGAAGGTTTCCGATGAATCCTTTATCGGCGGGATCAAGGCGATAATCCCTGAAAAAAATATCCTCATCGACAATTCCTTTGAGGAAGGCTATCAGGCAGCTTACAGAGAATTCAAATTTGACGGAGGTCCAGCACATGAGTAAAACAGGTATTATCTACGGTGTTAACGGTCCTGTTATCTACCTCAAGGGCGACACCGGCTTCAAGATCTCCGAGATGGTCTATGTAGGCCCCGAAAAACTGGTTGGAGAAGTCATCGGTCTTAAGAAACATATGACGACCATACAGGTTTTTGAGGAAACTACAGGACTGAAACCCGGAGAAACTGTTATCGGAACAGGAGACGCTATTTCCGTTCTCCTTGGTCCGGGAATCATCCACAATATTTTTGATGGTATCCAGAGACCTCTGGCAGAGATTGCCCAGGCCTCTGGAAAATATATTTCCCGTGGTGTCAGCGTTGACTCTCTTGACACAGAAAAAAAATGGGAAACCCACATTACCGTAAAGGAAGGTGACGTCATCGGCGCAGGCACGGTTATTGCCGAGACACAGGAAACCGCCTCCATCCTTCACAAATCCATGGTTCCGCCCACGATCACACACGGAACCGTTATCCATGCAGCTCCTGACGGTGCCTATACCGTTCTGGAGCCCATTGTTACCATCCGCCTTGATGACGGAACTGAAAAAGAACTGGCACTTGCCCAGAAATGGCCGATCCGTGTTCCACGGCCGACCTACAAGCGTTTCCCGGCCAGCGTTCCGCTCCTTACCGGTCAGCGAATCCTGGATACCCTTTTCCCTATTGCCAAGGGAGGCACTGCCGCAGTTCCCGGCGGATTCGGAACAGGAAAAACCATGACACAGCACCAGATCGCCAAGTGGTCTGACGCAGATATCATCATCTACATCGGCTGTGGCGAGCGTGGAAACGAGATGACACAGGTTCTTGAGGACTTCAGCAAGCTGATCGACCCGAAATCCGGAAACCTGATGATGGACCGTACCACACTGATCGCCAACACCTCCAACATGCCGGTTGCAGCCCGTGAGGCTTCCATCTACACAGGTGTTACACTTGCGGAATATTACCGTGATATGGGTTATGATGTAGCGATCATGGCAGACTCCACATCCCGATGGGCCGAGGCTCTCCGTGAGCTTTCCGGACGTCTGGAGGAGATGCCTGCAGAGGAAGGCTTCCCTGCATATCTGGCAAGTAAGCTTTCCGCCTTCTATGAGCGTGCGGGAATGATGCAGAACCTGAACGGAACAGAGGGTTCCGTATCCATTATCGGTGCAGTTTCCCCTCAGGGTGGTGATTTCTCCGAGCCGGTCACACAGAATACCAAACGTTTTGTCCGCTGTTTCTGGGGACTGGACAAGGCTCTTGCCTATGCCCGTCACTTCCCTGCCATCCAGTGGCTGACCAGCTACAGCGAATATCTGGAGGACCTGACTCCCTGGTACAGAGAGCATGTCTCCCCGAAATTCGTTTATGACAGAAACCAGATCATGGCTATCCTCAACCAGGAAAGCTCTCTTATGGAGATCGTCAAGCTGATCGGAAGCGATGTTCTTCCGGATGATCAGAAGCTGACGCTGGAGATCGCCAGGGTTATCCGTCTGGGCTTCCTGCAGCAGAACGCTTTTCACCAGGAGGACACCAGTGTTCCTATGGAAAAGCAGTTCCTGATGATGGAAACCATCCTCTATCTCTACGAAAAATGCCGTGCCCTTGTAAACCGTGGCATGCCGGTTTCCGTGCTGAAGGAGGATAAGATCTTTGAACGTATCATCGCCATCAAATACGAGGTTCCAAATAAAGAGCCGGAGCGTTTTGATGAATATCATAAAGATATCGACCGCTTCTACGACAATGTACTGGAAAGAAACGGTTAAAGGAGGGATCAGTTTATGGCAATCGAATATCTTGGCCTGAGTGAAATAAACGGCCCTCTTGTTGTCCTTGAGGGTGTAAAAAACGCATCTTACGAGGAGATCGTGGAATTCCACATGGAGGACGGCACTCAAAAGATCGGCCGTATCGTAGAAATCTATGAGGACAAGGCCGTTATCCAGGTTTTTGAGGGAACTGACAATATGTCCCTCGGCAATACACACACACGTCTTACCGGACATCCTATGGAGATCGGGCTTTCTCCTGAGATCCTGGGACGTACCTTTAACGGTATCGGCCAGCCCATTGACGGGCTTGGCGAGATCACACCGGAGGTCAGCCTGAACATCAACGGGCTCCCACTGAATCCGGTAACCCGTGAATATCCACGAAACTATATCAACACCGGTATCTCCGCTATTGACGGACTGACCACACTGATCCGCGGCCAGAAGCTGCCGATTTTTTCCGGTAACGGTCTTCCACATGATAAGCTGGCTGCGCAGATCGTTCAGCAGGCTTCCCTGGGAGCAGACTCCGATGAAAAATTCGCCATTGTTTTTGCGGCAATGGGTGTGAAATACGACGTAGCAGAATTCTTCCGCAGGACCTTCGAAGAAAGTGGTGCGTCCGACCATGTTGTGATGTTTTTGAACCTTGCAAACGATCCGGTTGTAGAGCGTCTTCTGACACCGAAGATCGCCCTCACTGCCGCTGAGTATCTTGCTTTTGAAAAAGGCATGCATATCCTGGTAATCCTGACTGATATCACCTCCTTCTGCGAGGCCATGCGAGAGGTTTCCTCCTCCAAGGGTGAGATTCCTTCCCGAAAGGGTTATCCCGGATATCTGTACAGTGAGCTTGCAACCCTTTACGAGCGTGCGGGAATCGTCCGTGGCGGCACCGGTTCTGTAACCCAGATTCCGATCCTGACCATGCCAAACGACGACATCACACACCCGATCCCCGACCTTACCGGATATATCACAGAAGGCCAGATCGTACTGGACCGCCAGCTTCACGGTCAGGCGATCTATCCGCCGATCAATGTTCTGCCATCCCTGTCCCGTCTGATGAAGGACGGTATCGGTGAAGGCTTCACACGTGCTGATCATCAGGATGTTGCCAACCAGCTCTTCTCCTGCTACGCAAAGGTAGGCGATGCAAGAGCTCTGGCATCCGTTATCGGTGAGGATGAGCTTTCTCCGCTGGATAAGCAGTACCTTGTATTCGGAAAAGCCTTCGAGGCAGAGTTTGTAGGACAGTCAGAAACAGAGAATCGAAGCATCATCGAAACTCTGGATAAGGGCTGGGAGCTTCTTGGCCTTCTTCCAAGAGAAGAGCTCGACCGTATCGATACCAAAGTTCTGGATCAGTATTACAGAGAAACCGTCCGTTAGTGAGGTGATTTTATGGATCCGAATACCTTTCCCACCAAGGGAAATCTCATACTTGCAAAAAACTCTCTGGCTCTTTCCAAACAGGGCTATGAGCTTATGGACAAAAAGCGTAATATCCTGATCCGTGAAATGATGGAGCTGATCGATCAGGCAAAGGATATCCAGTCACAGATCGATGAGACCTTCCGTACCGCTTATGCGGCTCTTCAGAAGGCAAATATGGAAATTGGAATCGCTTTCGTAGACCAGATCTCTCATACCGTTCCTGTGGAAGATTCCATCCGGATCAAAACCAGGAGTGTCATGGGAACCGAGATCCCTCTTGTGGAATATGACAAAAAAGCAGGCAACACGCCGACCTACGCCTACTACAGCACCAAGCTGTCCCTGGACGAGGCCAAGGCAGCCTTCGAGCGTGTAAAGGAGCTGTCCATCCAACTCTCCATGATCGAAAACGCCGCCATCCGTCTTGCCACCAACATCAAAAAAACCCAGAAGCGTGCCAATGCGCTGAAAAACATCACCATCCCCAGATACGAAACTCTCACCCGAGATATCACCAATGCTCTGGAAGAAAAAGAGCGTGAAGAGTTTACACGTCTGAAGGTGATCAAACGTATGAAACAAAATAGTTAAAAAAATCCTCCGCAGATCTTTCCGGTTCTGCGGAGGATTTTTTGGTTATCCACATTTATCCACACCTGAAAATGACTTTTCAACACCTTGCAGTGATCGTTTTAACTGGGCACTGTTCTTTTTTATCCTCATTTCCATACATCCGATAGTCCCCTTTTTAAATAGATTAGTTTTTCAAGAATTCATTTACTATTATCTGATTATTTGTTTTTATTCTTTTATATTATGTCTTTTTTGCAATAAATTTTATGATATTTAGAATTTAACAATGTCAATAGTTTTAAAAACTTTTTTCCCATTTTTTACAATTTTATCATTTTACACAAAACATATGTTTAAATTTATTTATGTAAATCAGGTCATCCACATGGTTATCCTTGTGGATAATGTGGATAAATTTGTGCATAACTTGATTATTGGCGGATTTGCGGATTTTTGTCATGTGGAAAACTTTTTGGAAAGTTTTTCACTTATCCACCATGGTTCGACAAGTTTTGTGCATATTGCCAGAACGACCTTTTCAAGGCTGATATTGCCCGTATCCGCACGCACCTGTCTAATGTTGCCAATCCTCTCTGATTTTATATCAAGCCTTTCTTTTTGCATCTTTTTATGGTGTTTCTCCTGCGTGCGGTCTTGACATCAGCACTGTTTTTTGTTAATGTGAAAACACTAAAACAACGTGTGGATTTTTCAGTTTTGAACTTTTTTCGCCACACAATCTGTCCGATTCGAGAAGACAGATTGTGTGGCTTTTATTATGCACAAAAAACACGCTCTGTTTTCCGCACCTGATATTCTTACGATTCTGATATAAAGGGGGATTTTTCATGAACAGCACATTTATGAAGGAAAAGCCTGTCGGCCCGCTGCTGGCATCCATGGCACTGCCTATGGTCTTTTCCATGCTTGTAAACTCACTATACAACATTGTGGACAGCTTCTTCGTGGCACAGATCAGCGAGCAGGCCATGACCGCCCTGTCCCTTGTCTATCCGGTCCAGAACATGATCAACGCCGTTGCCATTGGCTTCGGGATTGGAATCAACGCCAGAGTTTCCTATCACCTTGGCGCAGGGGACAAAAAAATGGCAGACACTGCCGCAACCCACGGATTTTTTCTGTCTGTGATCCACGGGATCCTGATGACTGTGATCAGCATCGCTGTTATGCCCGTATTCCTTCAGATGTACACCCAGGATGAAACCGTGATCCGGATGGGGCTGGAGTATTCTACCATCGTTTTCCTGTTTTCCACAGTAATTGCCATCAGCCTTTTCTTCGAAAAACTTTTCCAGGCTGTAGGACGGATGAAAGTATCTATGCTCGCCCTGCTGGTGGGATGTATCAGCAACATCATCCTGGACCCGTTCCTGATCTGGGGAATCGGCTTTTTCCCGAAGCTGGGTATCCGGGGCGCAGCTCTGGCTACTGGCATCGGCCAGGTGCTCACCATTGCAGTCTATATGGTCTTTTATATCCTGAAGCCTATTCCTGTACGTGTAACGCCCAAAGCCCTGAAAACAAGCAAAGAAACGGATCTGAGCCTGTATGCCATCGGTGTTCCCGCGATCCTGAACCTGGCACTGCCATCGTTTCTGATCTCTTTTCTGAACTCCGTGCTGGCCGCTTACTCGGACAGCTATGTGGTGATCCTTGGCATTTATTACAAACTGCAGACCTTCCTGTATCTCCCGGCCAACGGAATCATCCAGGGAATGCGCCCGCTGATCGGTTATAACTTCGGTGCCCGTGAGATGAAGCGTGTGAAAAAAATCTTCCGGCTCACCCTGGAATCCAGCTGTGTGATCATGCTCTTTGGAACCGTTATCTGCCTCCTGGCTTCCGGACAGCTTATGGGACTTTTCACAACTACCCCGGAAACCATTGCCGCTGGCTCCAGAGCACTGAAGATCATCAGCGCCGGCTTTCTTGTTTCTGCTGTATCCGTTACCACTTCCGGTGCCATGGAAGGCCTTGGAAAAGGCACGCAGTCCCTTGTAATTTCCCTTTTCCGCTATGTGGTCGTTATCATGCCCACCGCATATCTTCTGTCCCATTTTATGGGTCCTGATGGCGTGTGGAACGCATTCTGGATCACAGAGGTGTTTACAGCCATCGTTTCTGTCATGATTTATCACAAAACGTTGAAAAAAGCCTGAGAATGCAAATGTCCGGCCCACCGGCCTGTTTGCAGCCACCTGCAGGTTTACGTCCCGAAAGCACAAAAAGCTTCGATCCACTCTCTGAGCACATCGCTCATCGATGAGAGTTAGATCGAAGCTTTCTTTATTAACCAAACCGGGAAAATCCCATGAGTGATCGCTGATATCCTCTTGACTCAAACGGATATCCGTGATCTGCGTTCATTTAATTCGCGGAAATTTCCTCTGTATCTCTTACAGAAGTCCCTTCTCACGGATCAGCTTTAAAGCGCCTTCATCGGCCACTACCGTCACATCCGGGTGAAGCTGCAGGATAGATGCCGGCACGTTGGGCGTGATCGGTCCGTAGAGAGATTTGTAAAGAGCATCTGCCTTTGCCTCTCCGGTAGCGACCAGAAGGATTTTCTTTGCAGTCATGATGTTTTTGATACCCATGGTATATGCCTGCTTCGGCACATCATCCATAGTCTCAAAGAATCTTGCATTTGCCTTGATGGTGCTCTCCGTAAGGTCTACGCAGTGAGTCTCCTTCTCAAATGCTGCACCCGGCTCGTTGAAGCCGATGTGGCCATTTCCGCCGATTCCAAGCAGCTGCATATCGATACCACCCACGCTGCGGATGATCTCATTGTAATCCGCGCAGGCTTTCTCACTGTCCTCTTCCAGTCCGTTTGGCACATAGGTTCTTGCCTTATCGATATTTACATGGTCAAACAGATTTGTGTTCATAAAATAACGATAGCTCTGATCGTTATCTCCGGAAAGTCCTTTGTATTCATCAAGATTTACGGATGTGATCTGCGAAAAGTCCAGATCTCCTTTTTTGTACCACTCGATCAGCTGCTTGTACATTCCCACCGGTGTGGAGCCTGTAGCAAGTCCGAGAACGGCATTTGGCTTCATGATGATCTGTGCAGACATGATATTCGCTGCTTTTCTGCTTACGTCATAGTAATCTTTTCCTGTATAAATGATCATAATCTTTTTCCTTCTCCTTGTTTCGTATAGCTGATTTTCTTGTTACGTAAAACGTTTCGTTTTTTGTTAAGACTATCTTACCGCATCCGAAGCAGCTTTTCAAGTAAAATCATAGGGCAAAAATCATTTTTCCTATTTTTTACAATTATTCCGTCTTATTTTTGTGTACTTTTTTGTATCAGATTTTGTTAAACGTTTCATTTTTATCAATTTTCTGTACAATACGCTCGTTTTTTCTGATACTTTATGTGTGAAAAATGCCATGTGTATTGAGGCATTTTCTTTTTCATGATATAATATGAAAATACTATATTATCTGTAAATGCATCAGAACCGGAGGCTTTACATGAACGTTACGATCAATGATATCGCCCGTGCGACAGGCCTGTCCACCGCAACGATCTCCAAATATATAAACCACAAAAAAATACGGGAAGAAAATCGTATTCTTATAGAAAAGGCAATTCAGGAGCTTGGATATACCCCAAACCGGAATGCCCAGCTTCTTCGTGCCAAAAACACACATACCATCGGTATCCTGATCTCAGATCTTGGTAATTATTTCTGGGGCGAGCTTGTCAACTCCATTATCAAGCATTTCACGGATCATGGCTATACAGTTATTGTCTGTTCTTTCTTTTTTGAACATCAGAAGGAGATCGATACGATACAGGATATTATCTCCCAGCACTTTGACGGAGTTATCATGCTCCCATCCTGCTGGCATGATGACCTGTACCAGCTTTTACAGAATGCCGGCATACCGGTTGTAATGCTCGATCAGATTCCTGCTTCCATGAGACATTTTCCTGTAGACTGTGTTATTTCTGATAATTACAGAGGCGGTGCACTGCTGGCAGAGCACCTTTTGGAAAAAGGCCACACAAAGGTCTGGATCATGGAACAGTATCTGGCCTCCTACACCATCGAGCAGCGGATCCAGGGCTTTGTGGATGTATATCAGAAAAATGGCATTGACCTTCTGAAACAGCAAGATTCTTTTCCCCCTGTTTCTTTTGATTCCACTGCAGAAACGATCATCCAGAGCAACCTGCATTTCCAGAAGCTTATTGATTCTTCCGATCCCCCTACTGCTGTCTTTTTTGACTGCTATCTCTCCGCAATGGGTGGTTTAAGCGCTGCCAGCCAGGCACGGATTTCCGTTCCTCAGGATATTTCCTTTGTGTGCTTTGATGATGATCCGCTTTTCAAGACCATGAGCGCGACCATGACCTGCGTCTCACAGGATCTGACAAGTATGGGGAAACATGCTGTGGAATTACTTTTAAAAAGGATCCATGGAGACTATACGGATTTTCCCAAAATAGACATGCTGGATGTTGTATTCCACCCGCGGCGCTCCGTAAAAGACCTGTCCGAACACAACAGTACAGCATCCGGAAAGGATTGATTTATGAGTGCAACCATCAAGGACATTGCCAGAGAAACCGGTCTGGCACTGGCCACCATTTCAAAATATATCAACGGCGGAACTGTACGGCCGCAAAACAAAAAGCAGATCGACGAAGCGATCCGGAAACTGAATTACGTTCCACGAAACACGGCCCGGGGACTTCGTTCCTCCAAGACTTACCGTATCGGTCTGGTATCCGGTCCTCCCAATAATCCGCATAATGCTTTTCTTCTGAGCAAAATAGAAAACACCATGCGCGCTCACGGTTATTCTCTCACATTTATGAGCGACGACAAATATAAGGATCATGTCAATAAATTCGTCCCTCACATGCTTCGCTCCGGGATCGACGGTCTTATCATTTCTTCGTTCTGTCTGAGCAAGGACATCTGTTCCGCCGTAGAGCATACCAAGATCCCTGTTGTGGAACTGGAAGAGCACAGTCATTTCCACCGTACAGACTGTATACAGACCAGCTGTACCTCCGGAGCCTATGAGATCGTGGAGCATCTGATAAAAATGGGGCATCAGAAGATCGCCCTTGTCAACGGTTCCCCTGCATCCTATACTGCATGTGAACGAAAAAAAGGCTATCTCCGGGCACTGGAAGACTACGATATTCCTGTTAATCCCGATTATATCATCGCTGAAAATTACGCAAACAACTTTGGATATCAGGCAATGCAGAAATTATGGAATCTTCCGGAACGTCCGACTGCCGTATTTTCTGCGAACTATACACTATGCCTCGGTATTTATGAAGCGATCTACAGCCTTGGCATCCGGATCCCGGAAGACCTGTCTGTTGTCTCATTTGATGATTTTGAGCTGTCCATGCTGCTTTCTCCTCAGCTGACCGCTGTCCGTCAGCCGTTGGCTGATCTGGCAGAGCAGGCCTGTGATCTGCTGCTTCGAAGGATAAACGGAGACTACAGCGATTTTCCAAGGACGATCCGCCTGAAGCCGGAATGTATTTACCGGGATTCTGTGCGTAATCTCTTTTCTGATGGTAAGTAATGCAAAACAACTTTTATTACGGCAGTTTCGGGAAGTACAACAGGTATTCTCATTCCAATCTGCCCGCATATTCTGAACATCTGAACCACTGCAATAATTTCACAGCTTTTACAAAGGGCACAGACCGTCACCGACACAGTCGATGATACGGCCTGTGTTCCTTCTGTATATATCCGATATATCTGTTACATCAGTCTCAACAGCATATCTCCGGTTCCCACATTGTATCCGCTGGTTGCATAAATCCCATTCAGGCTTTTGTTTGTCACAATGATCAGCGGGAGCTTATCCGGATCTACGTACATTCTTCTTCCCAGTATATTGATGATCTCTGAAAAATCATCATATAAGATCTGAACATTTCCAAGCTTGCCCAGTGCTCTTGAAAGGGTAGGTGTCTCCAGCGCTTTTTTGCTTTTTACTACAAAAATGATTCTCTTCGCATATCGGGAAAAAGCTTCTTCCTGCTCCATCATCTCATTTAAGATATGCTCCGTCGGTTCTTTCTCCTCTTCCAGAAACGCCAGGATATGCTTCCCATCTGCCGTCAGTTCTGACGCCTTCACGGTGCTCCCATCCTCTTTTCTGAGAGTAAATTCCGGTATGGAAATATTCTCCAGCATGTCTTCCAGGTTTGCATTTCGAAATGCCAGCTCCACCCTCTTCATTTCTCCGATCTGAACCTCAAAATAATACTCCGCTGCAAATATATTTCCATTTGGCAATCTGTTTGAGGTAAGGATCCTGTAATTTCCCGCTTCCAGCGGCAGCTTCATCACCTGATCTCTGAAATTTTCGGCTTCCAGCTTCCGTGTGATATATTTTCCGGCTTCCAGTTTTGCGATGCTCCAGTTCTGGAAATATTTCCACTGTGTATCCGCACTTGCCTTCAGAAGGATCGATGCCTTTTTCTCCGTTTCCGCAGATACCGGGATGAATTTTTCGTTTTTCATATACTCCATGGAACGGTCATGAGGGTTCAGGCGTGCCGGAATTCCCAGCGTTCTCGCCATTGCCACAAAAAGGATCTTCTTTGACAGAAGACTTCCTGTTCCCGTTTTCAGACATCCGGACGGCGTAGTGATCACACTGCTGCGTTCTTTCTCCGGGCTGGAAACGATCTTATCCTCAATCCACTTCCAGATCTTCGCCGGTTCCTTTTGCAGCATATTTTTTTCTTCTTCCGACAGTTGCTCAAGAATCGCGTTTCTGTATTTCTGCAAAACTTCATCGTCAACTCTCGGGTTCAGTACATATGGTACAAAAATATCTGCATCCATGTTTTTTTCATACGGTAATGCAAATTTCAGGTGCTCCTCCAGAACCTGGCTGATACAGTCTGTTCTGTCTTTCTCTGTGAGGACTTCAAGGAGCTTTTTTCTCATTGAAGAATCTCCAGTTTCTTTTTCCAGGAATTTCCGACACTCCAGATTGCTCAGGTTTCTTACCTTCTGTTCCCTGTAAGCGTTTGCCTCTGCCAGACGTCTGCTGCCTCTTTCCTTCTGCTCCGGTGTTGGCATATCTTTATTTACAGGTGCATCATGAGGTGCGATCATATCGATCTCCGTCCACTCCTCATAAAAAATACCCTTTTCCTTTCCTACGGGCATCAGACAGATCTCACAACAATCCTCTGTTTTTGTATCTAGGCTGTTTTCTGCATGCAGCCATTCTCCCTCTGCATACATCCTTGCAGAAATATGGATACTTCCAAGCCCTGTTGTCAGGCTGACTTTTCCCAGACTGTCGGTTTTCAGTTCTGCGATCGGGGCATATTCCGAATAATTCAGCACCTCAAAAGAAACTTCTGCACCTTCTGCCGGTTTTCCATGTGAATCCTTTACGGACACAGTGATCTCTTTTGTCAGTGCATATCGTTTCAGCTCGTTGAGCATAGTCACCATACCATCTTTGCCGATCACTTCTCCCTCCGGGATCATGGTATCAAAAACTCTTGAATGGACCATCATGGCCCTTGAGGAAGCGTTGGTAAACCATCCCTTATTCAGGATCTCCTCCGGCTCACAGGCTCCCAGAAAATACCAGCTTCCATCGCACCAGATTTCCACCCAGGCATGATTGTCATCACAATGAGACCACTTTGGTGCATATACCTGACGGGCAGGTACACCAACACTTCTCAGTGCATTAACGGTAAATACAGATTCCTCTCCGCATCTTCCGTTTCCTCTGCGGTATACGGCAAGTGCAGACAGGGTACGATCATCTGTACAATGATAGGTAGCCTCCTGTGCACACCAGTAGTTCACCTCCAGGGCAGCTTCCCGGAAGCTCATTCCCCCAGTTCTCTCTCCGATCTCCCTGCGGAAAAATGTACGGCAGGGTGCGATCTCCTCCTCATTTACTCTATGAAACAGCACATAATTCAAAAAGATTTCCTCCGGCAGCTCTGCCACCCCGGAGTTTTTCTTCCATAAATATACGCCATTCTCCGCATAATCCAGGAATACTTCAAACGCGTAATTTCCGATATCACTGTACGGCATGAACGCATATAAATATTTGCACGCCAGAGCCACTTCGTCTGTGCATTCCGCAAGCTTTTTATCAATCTCCGCAAAAACCTGCGGTAACCCCATCATCTGCTCCCGATATTTTTTTTCGATCCGATCACGGTTTTCTTTCAGAAAAATCTTCCCCTCAGCCATTATAATTCCTCCAGAACTTTCTTTGCAGCACGAACATTTTCAATATCTGTACGCCATATCTCATATTCACTGAATGTCGGAAGTCCCATATTGACACCTTCCTTGCGAAACTGCATCGCACTGTCCGTTACAACCTTGCCGCTCATATGATAAGCCTTGATCCCGGTAAGGGGATAAAGCTGGCGGATCACTTCCGCACCGACGCCACTCCCCGCCTGGATGGTGATACGTCCCTGACTCCTGGTTTCCAGTTCCTTCAGAAGCTCCGCACCCTGAAGGCAGGTATTCTTCTGTCCGGATGTAAGGATCGTATCGATTCCCAGCGAGATTGCCTGTTCCATAGCCTCGATCGGATCTGCGCACACATCAAAAGCCCTGTGCAGCGTAACAGACATATCTCCCGCCGCATCCATCAGTTCTTTCATCTGTTCCATATTCAAGGTGCCATCCGGTTTCAGGATACCTACCACGACACCCTCCACTCCCATTTTGCGGAAATCCTTTACTGCATTCCTTATCATGGAAAATTCCGCATCTGTATAACAGAAATCTCCAAACCGCGGACGGATCAGCGCATGGATCCGGATATCCGAACGCTTCCTTATTTCCTCAAAAAGCCATGGGCCGGGAGTTGTTCCCCCGATGATCAGATTGCTGCAAAGCTCCAATCTGTCCGCACCACCTTCGGCTGCTGCCATAGCGGATTCCACAGAATCCACACAGGTTTCCAGAATATAGTCTTTCATGTAAAAATCCCCCTTTGTTACTGTCTACTCAGAGTAATTTCACTCCGGTATTCCTCAGTATGTTCACAATGGTATCATCCGGAAATTCATCGGTAATGATCCCGCTGATATCATCAAAATGTGTATATTTATAAGATTCGTTAAAATAAAACTTCTCTCTCTCCATAACCACATATTTATGTCTGCTGCTCTGCACTGCCGCCTTCTTGGTCAATCCATCCTCCACTCCGGATGTAGTAACTGCAAAATCTGTCATATCCACGCCACAGCTTCCCAAAAATGCCCGGTCAAAGCTGTACTGCTTGATCACCTCAATGGCCGCAGCTCCCATAAATCCGTTCACCGAACGGTACATAGTTCCCCCTGTGCCTATGGCCGTGATGGACGGATTCGCAGCAAGGACCTGCAGGATATCGATCATATTGCTGACAACCACAACATGCATACCCGACGAAGCGATAAGCCTTGCCAGCTCTATATTTGTAGTGGAAACATCCAGAAAGATCGTTTCGTTATTTTTGATCAGCTTGAAGGCTTTCGCAGCGATCACTTTCTTCTTATCAAGATTGTACATACGCCTGTCTACTACGTTTCTCTCCAGAGGATACTCCTGTGACAGGATCGCTCCTCCGTAAGTCCTCTTTAATCTGCCTGCATTTTCAAGGATCTTGAGATCCTTGCGGATACAGTCCTCCGTAACCTGAAACATCTCGCTTAATTCTTTGACCCTGACTTTTCCTTTTTCGCGGAGACATTTCTCTATTGCATTCTGTCGTTCTTCTGTAAACATGGTCCTATCTCCTCATTCCTGATTTTTCTGTGATAAAAGTTCCAGAAATCAACGCTCCGCAAAACAATATCCGGCGCATTGATCCCTGGAAAGCCTGTGATTTCAGTATAACAGTTCGATATCTTACTATCAATTATTTTGTATTGTTTTTTATTGTTTTATCGTATTTCGATCAAATCAAGTAATTCCACTGGTTCAATTGCGAACCTCCGCTTGCCCCCTGTTCCGGGAATCCCTTACAAAGCTGCAAATATCCCCCTGACTCAAAGCCACATGTTCTCTTGCGAAATTATAAAGGTCAATAAACATTGAAAATATTGAATAACTTATGGGGACTTGCCTGTACTCTTCCGAAACAGACAAGTCCCCACAGTTCCATAACAAATATCCAGTTATGAGCAGATAAAATCAGATTTTTACTATCTGCACATATATTCATCCAGCTCTCTGATAAATTTCCCCGGCATCTTTCTCTCAAATGGGAAAACCTCCGCATTCCCCAGTTCATCTGCAATACATCCCAGAAGGATCGCACTTCTCTCCAGCGACCAGGCAGACAGCAGATCAATGGTATCGTAACGGGTATGCATGCCAAAACCATCCCGGTTCAGAGTCATGGCCGGAATTCCCTTCCATGCAAAAGAATTGGAATCACTTCCCCAGATCTGATTCTTCACAGACGCTCCGATCCCTGCTCCGTCAGCGATCTCAAGAAGCTTATCACAAACAGAAGCCTCTCCCGTCACTCCCAGAACATTTCCTCCGATCAGCTGCCCGGCCAGATCTACATTCATATTAAAACGATGCGGTCCAAGCTCACTCTCATGAACTCTGATATAATCCCGGCTGCCCAGCAAGCCCTTCTCCTCAGCACCAAACCACACAAACTCCATAGTCCTGCGCGGTCTGTACTGCTGAAAATATCTGCAAAGCTCCATGATGATCGCCGCTCCGGCCATATTATCATAGGCCCCCGGTCCCTCCGGTACCGAATCATAATGCGCCGTAAGCGTTAAAATCTCATCTTTCTTATCCGTACCTTCAATCCTCGCCACTACATTTCGGGATGTACAGGCCGTCACTTCCTGTTCTACAGCCAGACAAACCACAGCTGCACCCTCCGTCACCAGCTCCACCGCATCTTTATAATGAAGATTCGCACCCGGGATCCTACCACTATATTTTTCCTGCATCTCGTGAATATCCTCTGAAGACTCCGACAATCCTTCTATCTCTCCTTCTGCATTTCCCGGAAAGATCATCGGCAGGCTACGCTGACAGGGAACCCTGTCCACTCCTTCATCCAGCGGAGAACCCTCCATACTGACAAAACCAACAGCCCCGGCGCTCACCAGTCTCTGATACACATCACCACTCACCCGGCCATTCACCATAACGATCTTACCCTTCGCCCGGGAAAGACTGACAGCATCTCCATTCTCCACATACAAAAAATCCGCTTTCAGACCTTCTGCCCCAGTATTTCCACATCTTCCATACCCGGTCACCACATACTCCTTCTGATAAGGCTCCACAACCTTAAGCACCGCCCTGTTGATCCGAAAACCCCAAAAAGAAAACTCCTCCATCCAATTCTTCACTCCGAAGCTGTCCAAAGTATCCCTGATCATCTTCGCCGCCTTCACTTCCCCAGCAGTACCCGCTTCTCTGACAAAATCAAACCCGGCCAGAAACTCCATCTGCCGCTTACCACTGATTTCCTTCGTATTCATAACCCCACAACCTTTCTGAATTTTATCTAAGTCCCCACCCACTGCTTATTGCTTTTCGCAACCCCGCAGGGAACTTCCTTGGTTCGGTTAAATTATACACTATTTTTCTTCAAAAAAACTGCCCGCAGCTATTTTTCAGCCAACCCAACCAAAAAATCTCCGCAGACAGTTTATATTTCATATCAGTAAATCATTTATATCTATATCCTAAGCCACAAACGAACCAACCGCAGCCGGAGCCCGGTAATCATAGTCGGAAACCTTAATCCCTGTAGCTGCTGTACTGGCGTGAACGATCTTGCCATCACCAATATAAAGAGCCACATGATCAATACCACCATCACCATAAAAAACCAGATCACCAGCCTCAATATCCGCAACACTCTTCTTCTCAGAAGCCGCACACTGAGCCGCAGCAACACGAGGAAGCTCATACCCAAACTCCGCAAACACTGACATCACAAACCCCGAACAATCCGCCCCGTTAGTCAGACTCGTACCACCATAAACATAAGGATTCCCCACAAACTGCAGCGCAAAATCCACAATCCCCTGTCGCATCTCCAGACGCGCCTCCTCAGCAGCCTTCCGCTCCTCTTCCGCCTTACGCGCAGCCTCAGCAGCCGCTTCAGCCTCAAGCCTCTCCTGTGCGATCACCTCAGCCTCAGCCTTCGCCTCCTGATACCCCTGAACCTCAGAAACCGTCTTATCCGCCAGAGCACTGGCAAAAGCAGAAATAGAATCCGCTCCATCCGAAAAACCATCCTCAATGGAAAGCACCTCCACATCTCCATCAGACACAGCACTAACATCATCCACATCCGCAAAAACAACAGAAGGAACCACACCCACAAGAACAGCACTCAGAACAACAGCAGCAAATTTCTTATAAAACATAAACAATAAAACTCCTCTCAGAAAACCACGCAGCAACACAATCCATCCATTCAGACAGAGATTCACAATCCACTTCGCCACGCTCCTCGCTCACTAATTTGTTACAATTTTATTAATTTTGTTACGTAAGTGTGTATCCTACCATAAAAATCCCCACCTGTCAAACCCTTTCACAAAACCTTCACACACCAATCAGCCATCCAGCACAGCGACGATGGCACATCCCTCACCTTCAGGCCACAGGAAACTCAGCCTTTCCTCCCAGCCATCCAGCGCAGCGACGATGGCACATCCCTCACCTTCAGGCCACAGGAAACTCAGCCTTTCCTCCCAGCCATCCAGCGCAGCGCTGATGGCTCATCCAACTCCCGGGAATCCACTCAATCCTCCAGCCCTCATCAATCCCCACTTCCGCCAGTCGCCCCACACCCCCATCACTACCTCCCGCCCGGAACCGAACAGCCGGGGAGACGGGTGCCGGTTGGCTACGACTCTGCAGGAGGGGAGCTGATTCTTGGCTGGCGGAAATCTGCGTTGTTTTTAAAAAGTCCGCTGTCTGAGCGGCAGCAAGCCGCGAGTTCGGACTTTTTAAAAACGGTTTTAGCAGAATTCCGGCAGCCTAGAAGCCAGCCCCCGACGAAGCCCGGAGCCAACCGGCACCCGTCTCCCCGGCGTCCGTCATCCGCCATCCGCCCTCCACCCTCCACCACAAAAAAAGAGCGCCCCGCAGCCCATCCAGACCACAAAGAACGCTCTCCTAATTCCATCAGCTTACAATCATACACAATCACCTACGATCAGCATACAATAATCCCATACGATCGCATCAAATATAACTCATAAACCCCTTCCCAACAACCTCACTACTCTTAGTAACCATCAAAAACGCCTGCGGATCCACCTCATCAATAAACCTCTGCAGAAGCACCGCCTGTCTCACATCAACAACCGTCAGAATAATCTTCTTATCCTTATGCGAATAACCCCCCTCCCCATGATAAACCGTAGCACTCCGATCCAGCCCATTCATAATAAACTCACAGATCTCATCCGGCTTACTGGAAATGATCGTAAAATACTTATTCAGCTTCATCCTCTCAATAGACTTATCGATCAGCAACGTCTTAGCCATAAGCCCCAGCACAGAACAAAGCCCCGTAGTAAGATCAAACACCATAAACGAAACAACAACGATCACACAATCCACCGCAAACAATGCACCCGAAATATTCATCGTAGAATACTTCTTAATGATCATCGCCACAATATCCGTGCCACCACCCGAAGCATTCTCAAAAAACAGCAGCGCCGCAGCCAGCGCCGGCAAAATGATCGCAAAGCAAAGCTCCAGCATAATATTCCCCGTCAGCGCCCTGTCCATAGGAAAAACCTTCTCAAACACATTCAGAAGCAAAGAAGAAACAACCGTAACATAAGCCGTCTTCACTCCAAAATCCCGGCCAAGAACAATAAACCCGATCACCAGCAAAATCAGATTGATCACCAGGTTGATCTGCGCAGACGTCATCGGAATAAAATGCGAAAACACAACCGCCATACCCGAAACACCACCAAAGGAAAAATTATTCGGAAACTTAAATACATAAATCCCCACATCCATCAGAACAACAGCAAATGTGATAATGATATACTCCATCACACGCTTTGGTATCAGATTTTTCATTAAAAAATATCCTCCTGATCTCCTCAAATAATTTTCACCGGTAACTACCAGTCAAAACCAGCAATCCCCGTATCCTCTTCGTTTATCATACCTTATATCACCAAAAATGCAAATAAAAAAAGACAGAGAAAAATACATTTCCCTGTCCCTTATATCAACGATCACGATCAACCACAGCTTACAGCCCGAAAAACCTCTCCAGAAATTCCGCCACACCATCATGATCGTTATCTCCGGTCACCTCATTCGCTGCATCCTTTACATACTGTTTGGAATTGCCCATAGCAACACCGATACCTGCACCCTCCAGCATTTCCAGATCATTCTCATTATCTCCGAAAGCGATCACATGCATCCGGTCAATACCAAGCTTTGTGCGAAGCATGGCAAGACCCACACCCTTATCCACGCCTGCTGCATTAAACTCCGCATTACCGCTGATAGAAGTAGTCACTGCCACATCATCCAGATCCTTCCATTTCTCACGAAGTGCCCTGCTGGTCTCCATATCATCAAAATAAATATTGATCTTCTCTGCCTGATCCAGAATATCTTCCTGATGATAAAAATCCTTAACATATTCATGTCTGCTGAGAAAATAATCTACAAAAGTTTTTTCCAGCAGAGCTTTATCCGCTACAGATGCCACATAATCTCTGGCATCCGCATCAGAATAGGCGATTCCGTTTGCATAAGCCTCTGCGATCCAGCCTTTTGCGCCACTGTTTTCCACATCCTTCAGGATTTTACTTACCATTCCTTTTGGCATGGTTTTTCGCCAGATCATCTCATTTTTATCGTAATCCCAGACAACACAGCCGTTTTCCACGATTCCCCATTTCACACCCCGAAGCACAGAAAACTCCCGGGGGATCAGCTCTCTGGTCCTTCCGGTTGCCGGTACCACATAATGTCCGTCATCGATCAGACGCTGCAGAACATTTCTGTTCCTTTCAGAAATCTTATTCTCACTGTTCAGAAGAGTTCCGTCCATATCCACTGCAATGATATATTTTTCCATAAATTCCTCCTGTTTGTCTTCTCCTCACAGGCAAAAAGCGCATCTGCACTGCACCCGGATATCCTTTGGCAGTACAGATACGCACAAATACTCATACCTGCTCTCTGTAAAGCAGAGACTTTTCTTCCACTTTACTACATATACAACAGCTCAGGAATTACCGAATCCTCATCATAAACGCCTCGTACGGTCTTAAGTCCGCTTTGATTCCTGTTCTGTCCTTATAGTTTGCAATCTTAAGATCCTCTTTATCGGACACATATTTCGCAAGACCTTCTGTACTTACCGTATCCTCAGAAAGGTTTGCCACCACGATCCACTGCTCTTTGTCGGAAGTTCTTAAATATGCAAAGATCTTCTCGTCTTCTGGAAGAAGGAGCTGATAGTCACCTTCTGTGAGAAGCTCTTCCTCATGACGAAGACAGATCAGATCCTTATAATAATAAAACACGGAATCATTTTTTTCCAGAGCTTTTTTTACATTGATCTCCTGGTAACGATCAGAAAGGCGGAACCATGGCTTACCGGTTGTAAATCCTGCATTTTCGCTGTCATCCCACTGCATCGGAACCCTGGCATTGTCACGACTCTTGTTCCATACTGCCTTGCGGAAATCATCCTCAGAAATGGTTTTGTTCTTAACGACAAGATCCTGATATGCATTACGAACCTCGATATCCTCGTACTCCTCCAGCGGGAACTGCACGTTTGTCATACCGATCTCCTCTCCCTGATATACATAAGGAGTTCCCTGCATACCATGGAGAACGGTAGCATAAGCCTTTGCACATTCCTCGCGGTAAGTAGTGTCATTTCCCCATCTGGAGATCACACGTGGCTGGTCATGATTTTCAAAATACAGAGCATTCCAGCCCTTGTTATAAAGCTTGTTCTGCCACTCACTCATAACACGTTTCAGATCACGGAGATCAAAAGGCTTCAATTCCCACTTTCGGTTTACAGAGCCCGGAATACGGTCGATGTTCATATGCTCAAATGTGAAGATCATATTCAGTTCCTCACGCTCCGGATCTGTAAACAGTCTTGCAACCTCCGGTGTGGAGCCCGGCGCCTCACCTACCGTCATACAGTCATATTTTGAAAGCACCTCCCGGTTCATCTCATGGATAAACTCATGAAGTCTTGGTCCGTTGCTGTGATATTTTCCTGTATAATACTTGCGGTCATCAGTCTTCGGGTAATCCGGGAAGGACTGATCCTTGGAGATAGACGCGATCACATCCATGCGCCATCCATCAGCACCTTTATCCATCCAGAACTTCATCAGATCATAGATTTCCTTACGGACAGTTTCATTTTCCCAATTGAGATCCGGCTGTTTTCTGCTGTAAAAATGAAGGTAATACTGGCCGCGCTCTTCATCATATTCCCAGGCACTTCCACAGAAGCTGGAGCCCCAGTTGTTTGGCTCACTGCCGTCTGCTTTCGGATCCTTCCAGATATAATAATCACTGTATTTGCTGTCTTTTGATTTCCGGCTTTCCACAAACCATGCATGCTCATCGGAAGTATGGTTGACAACAAGATCCAGAATGATCTTGATACCATGCTCATGAGCTTTTCCGATCAGCTCATCCATGTCCTCGTTACTTCCGAAGCCTGCGTAGATCTTCCGGTAATCACTGATATCGTAACCGTTGTCGTCCTGTGGGGAGTCAAAAACAGGGCTAAGCCAGATCACATCGATCCCAAGGTTCTGAAGGTAGGGGAGTTTTTCAATAATGCCCTGGAGATCGCCGAAGCCGTCTCCGTTGGAGTCCTTAAAGCTTCTTGGATAAATCTGATATACAACGGAATTCTTCCACCAATCTTTCATTTCTTATGTCTCCTTTATTTTGCATTGAGCAGATATTTATAATCCGTATTTGCTGCTTATTTATATCCGGTCAGGTGTTCTTCAACTGCCCTTTTTGCGGTCAGTTATTTCGATATAACTTTTTTAGGCTTTTTTATAGGCGGACCCTATACGGCCCGCCTTTTCATAATTCTGATCTTTATTCCTTATCCTTAAGGCTTATGCAATTCCAAGAAGAGAGAGAAGGATGCTCAGGATGATAACACCGATGATCAGAACTGTGATGCTGACATTTTTCTTTTTCAGCAGATAGTAACACAGAAGAGTCAGTCCAAGGGGAACAATGCCGATAAAGATCTGGTCCAACATGTTCTGTAGATTCAGAACAGATTCACCCTTCATGGTGAGTTCATAAGTGGAGTTAAAGGTTACCATGCTGGCAGTCATACCGCCGACCATGATCAGACCTACAATGCTGGCAGCCTTTGTCAGGATGTTCATAAGACCGCTTGCATAAACCTTCTGGATGTATTCGGAACCAAGCTTGTAGCCCAGGAATGTTCCGTAATATTTCACAAGAATAGACGGAATGTTGAAAAGAAGCAGGAACACGATCGGTGCCAGAACGTTTCCGGATGCACCAAGTCCTACTGCGATTCCGGCTGCGATTACACGGAGAACGCCCCAGAAAATGGAATCACCGATACCGGCCAGAGGTCCCATCAGGGAAGATTTCACCGCATTGATGGAGCTTGCATCAAAATCCTTCTGCTCGCTGTTTTTCTTCTCCATGGATGCCACAAGACCCATGATGAATGTAGATAAGGTGATGGTTGTATTGAAGTAAGACATACTTCTTGTGAGGGCAGCTTTTTTGCCTTCCTCATCGTTTTTGTAAAATTTATTGATAAAAGGCATCAGGGAATAGCAGAAACCGGAAGCTCCCTGTTTTGCCGGGCTTACTGCCGCATACAGAGTGAAGGAACGCCAGAACGCTTTTCTCAGCATTTTTCTTTCATCTGCTAGAATGGATTTCGTTAAATTACTCATGAGAAAAATTCCTCCTCTTCTTCATCAAGATATTCGTCAGAACCACCGACCGGTGAAGCTGCCACTCTCTGCGCCGCAAGCTGGTTCAGCTTGTAATCATTCATACCAATGGAAATGGCAATGATCACACCGATCACGGCAAGAGCGATCAGCGGAAGCTTTAAGTATGCTGCAAGGACAAAGCCCAGGAAATAAAACATACAGATCTTGTTATCCCAGAGCATCTTCATCAACATTGCCATACCTACTGCCGGAAGAAGTCCGCCGCAAACTGTCAGACCATTCATAACAACATCCGGGATGGCATCCAGAAGTGCACTGACTGCATCAGATCCGAACAGGATTCCGAAGAATGCGAACAGGGAATACAAAAACCAGTTTACAGCCCAGAGTCCGTAATGAAGGGCGATAATCTGTTTCTCCTTGCCCTCTGCTGCCAGACGGTCGAAAGTTTTTGCAAACATACCTACAATAAAGATGTAGAGAACGGTCTTGATCTGAAGACCAAGGATACCAATTGGAAGTGCCAGTGTCAGGGCTACCTCAGAACCTTTGCCCAGCATGATGGCAAAAGCAGTTCCTACGGCTGTGGCGATTCCTGGTTCTGCCGCGGAAGCACCTCCGATGTTTACAACTCCCATAAATACGGCTTCCAGTGAAGCTCCGATGATCACTCCTGTATGAAGATCTCCAAGAAACAGACCTACCAGCGGTCCGATGACGATCGGACGGTTCAGCATGGTAAATCCGATCAGCTCTGCACCGCCGACACAGATAAATACGGCAAGTGCTACAAGAAATGCGTTTAACATTTTTTTCTTTCCTCCCTTTTTGTGCTACGTTTTATTTATTCAGTGGATGTCAGTCAAGCTTGTCCAGTACATCCTTCACAAGCTTCTGCTCATCATTGGGTACCTGCTGCATACAGGCCTTCGGATCAAGAGCCACCAGCTCTTTCAGTGCCTGCTGTTCTGCTTTTGTCAGCATGATAGTCGGGGTCAGGACAAGCTTCTCGGAAACATCGATTCCATCAAAACGTCCCGTATTTCCTACATTGAGGAATCCGATCTCACCAACACTTTGTCTTATCTTCAGAGCATCCTTTACCGTTCTTGTCAGAACCAGAATACGCATCCTGGATGCCTTCGGATTGTTTAAGATACGAATGGCTTCATCCACCGGTTTGATCAGCGATTTGATTCCGCCCGGTACGGCCATTTTCAATGCCATCTTCTGGGTGTTATCGTTAGCTGCCTCGTCGTTAGCTACCACGATTCCCTGTACAGCCAGCTGTTTGGTCCAGGTCATGGCAACCTGTCCGTGGATCAGACGGTCATCTACACGAAGTGCGGTGATCTTTGCTGTGGAATTGTCATAGGACTGGGAAGCCAGAGCTTTTTTCGGTGCGGATTTTTTTGCATACGATGCAGCACCTTCTGAAATCTGCGCAGTATTTTCGATACCCTGTGCAGTATCTTCTTCAGCATTTTTTTCAGATGTGGATTTCTTTCCACCGCCAAGGTCTACCATCTGAAGCTCTTCTCTGGCATCATCGATGAACTCCTGGACCTCCTCCTCTGTCACATCGTCATCCGCCATCAGGACCTGCATCAGGACCGGAAGGTTGGTTCCTGTGATCAGCGTAACATTTTCTTTCTGGCTGTATCCCAGAAGCTTCTGATTTACGCTTCCTCCCATCAGATCTGTGAAAACGAAAATCCTGTCGTTTTCATGCTGTGCGAAATATTCTTCAAACTTTTTCTCCACATTGTCTTCCGGTGTCACATAAGCGTCGATGGTTGTGATCTCATCCATTTTTCCAACGATCAGCTCTGCTGTATAACGAATGCCGGAGGCCATTTTTCCATGTGTGGCGATCAGAATCTGTTTCATCTGGTATTCACTCCTTCTGTACTCTTTCCCTTTGGTTATGTACCTAACCTTTGTGCTCACACTATAGCATTAAGCTGTGTAAATAGGTTATGTACATAACCTATCATTGTAACAAGTTCAAAATCATAGTTTTGTGCAGGTTTCACATAGAACAGCAAATGCTTATTATCCACATCTTCAGCACGAACCTACACAGGATAACTCTTTTACGATTTCAGGTAAATTTACAAAAAGCCGAAAATACTCTGACTGTCAGACACTGACAGTTCCCGTATATTTCGGCTTTTGATATCTTTATATCTCAGATTTTCTGTACTCTTTCTCTGTACACTTACTATATTGAAAGTCCCGATTTTCTATTTTTCACAGTTCTGCAGTGACTTCTCGTATCTACCCCCCCTGATCAGATCAGGTACATTCTCTGCAGACTTACTTTTCCTCATGCTGCGGCTGTACAGATCTCCTGGGGATCAGCGTGACCGGAAGCATGATCTCATTTTCACGCTCTTTTTCCACTCCATTGATCCGTTCCATCAGAATTTCCACTGCAAGAGACGCCTTCTGCTCCACATTCTGGCTGATAGTAGTCAGACGAGGCACGGAAAATTCCGCATAGCTGATGTTATCGTATCCTGCAATTCCGATCTCCTCCGGAATCTTTACTCCACGACTGCTGAAAAAGCTGATAGCCTCCAATGCATAGAGGTCCGACAGGAAAAACAGTGCGGCCTTTGGTTTTTTCCGCTGGAGCAGCCACGCATAGCTTTCTTTTCGTTTGGCGTAGTTCATTCCAAGAGCAGTAAACTGCACCTTCTGCTTTTTCTTTGCAAAATCCTTCGCCGCCCGCTGAGCGCCCATGTAACGAAGATGATCCACACCATTATCACGGCCTGCACAAACCTGGATATGCTCATAGCCGCATTCCAGAAGATATTTTGTCATAAGATAGCCGCCACTTTCGTCGTCCAGTCCGATATTCAGGACATGGTTTTCCTGGCCTGCATCAAGCTCACCATATGCATCAATAGAAACGATCGGTTTGTTGATCAGCTGATAGATCTTTTCACAGTTGCTTTTGCTGAAGGAGATGGCAATAACGCCATCTACATCCCAGCCCATGACCATCTGGAATATCTTATCTGTATCCTTTGCGAAATACAGCATCAGATAATATCCCAGCTCCTGCACGTATTTCTCGATAAAACCGATGATCTTTCCATAAAAAGGATCTCCGATGATAGAATCCCTGAAGTCTTTATGATAATTGATCACAACTGCGATCAGCTGGGATTTTTCTTTATTCAGAACTCTCAGTCCCATTTTCTGGACATATCCCATTTCCCGGATAAGATTCTCGATCTTCTGAATATTGGCAGGAGATACTTTTTTTGTTTTTCCATGTATGACATTGGAAACAGTTGTTGTACTCACGCCTGCTCTTTGTGCGATTTCCTTAATCGTTGCCATTATCTTTCCTCCAGAGATATTTCTGTGCGGAAGCCACTGCATTGGCTCCATCTGAAACAGCAGTTACTATCTGGCGAAGTGCCTTGGTACGAATATCCCCCGCTGCAAAAACCCCAGGTGCGCTGGTAACCCCCTCTTCTCCTGCACAGATATATCCATTTTCATCCAGCTTGAGCTGATCCTTTACAAGTGTCGTATTAGGAACGATCCCCACAGCAATGAAAACACCATCTGCGGTCAGCTCCCTCTCTTCATTTGTTTTTATATTACGGATCTTAAGACCGGTCACTTCGTCCTGTCCCAGGATCTCAAGGGGAACACTGTCCCACACCATTTCTATATTCTCACAGGCAAAAATTTTCTCCTGAAGTGTCTGATCTGCTCGAAGCGCATCACGGCGATGAACAAGATATACCCTTTCACAGAGGCCGGAAAGAAAAACTGCATCCTCTGCTGCCACGTTTCCTCCCCCCACTACCACTGCGGTCCGATCCTTATAAAAAGCTCCGTCACAGGTAGCGCAGTAGGAAACACCAAGGCCGCTCAGATCATCCTCTCCCGGGATATCAAGTTTCCGGTGCTCTGCCCCAAATGCAAGGATCAGAGTTTTCGCCTGATATTCATGCTTTTTTGTACGAATCGTCTTGATCTCTCCGGAAATATTTTCCAGGGAAAGAATCTTCTCTCGCTGCGGTTCCAATCCCAGCTTCCGGGCATGCGCCCCAAAGGCTTCTCCGAGATCCATGCCCGATATCCCCGGCATTCCCGGATAATTATCCACCGCATAGGTAGCTGTGACCTGGCCGCCCGGTGCAAAGTTTTTATCGATCCATATGGTATTTAACCTGGCCCTGGACGCATAGATCGCTGCCGTGATCCCTGCCGGACCTCCGCCTAAAATTGCAAGATCATAAATATCACTCATGTTATTTCTCCATTTTTGTATATTTCCGCTCACATAATATCATAGATTCCGTAATTTTCCAATATGATAGAACAAAGCGCCACTCTGAAAGGACGTTACTGTTTGCTTCGAGACCATCAGCACTCTACACATGGTATATGTCTGTAAACAGTAATGAAAGATTGTCTTATGTCTCTTAAAATCAGGAAAAATAAATCTTCTATTTTCATCACTCTGCTTCTTATCCTGGCACTTCTCACCGGCCTTACTGCCGGTTATTTTTCCACTCACGGGATCACAGAAAACGGAAAATTCGAAGCCTTTTCCGGAAAAGTTTTTCAAAATGAAGTTTCCGGCAGCACCCTTACCCTCCATTATACCCTGGCACATCCGGAAAAACAGGGTATCCGGCGAAAAAAAGCTTCTCTTGGCACTGTCCCCACAGATATGAAAAATACATACCAGATCTGCAGCCAGTACGAAAAAAAGCTGAAATCCTTCCGCTACAGCCGCCTTTCCACGGAAAATCAGCTGACGCTGGACTCCATGCTCCTCTATTACCACACGGAAAAATCACTGGGCGACAATTATCTGCTTCAGGAGCCTCTTGGCCCAAGTCTTGGTATTCAGGCTCAGCTTCCGGTTCTTCTGGCGGAATATGCCTTTTATGAAGATCGTGATATCACCGACTATCTCACTCTTCTCACCACCATCCGCCCATACTTTCGGAGCATCCTGGAATTTGAGAAAAAGAAATCCGAAGCTGGCTTCTTTATGAGCGATACTACCCTGGACCGGATCCTTGCACAATGCAGTGCTTTTATCCAGAATCCCGACAACAATTATATGCTGGAAATTTTCCAGAAAAAGCTATCCGAATATGGAAAACTTCCTTCCTCAGAGCAGAACGCTCTGGTCCTGACCCACCAAAATCTTATGAAAACAGAAGTCATCCCAGCCTATCAGGAACTTATGACCGGTCTGGAAGCTTTGCGTGGCACAGGAAAAAACACTCGTGGCCTGACTTATTTCAAGGGAGGAAAAGCCTACTATCTCTATCTTCTTCAGAGTCAGACCGGCTCTTACGTTCCTGTAAAGCAAATGGAAAAACGACTCTCCGGACAGCTTTCCGACGAGATCGGCATCGCAGGAACCATACTTCGACAAAACCCGGAGCTTCTGACTACTCTCAGCCGGGGAATCACTTTCAGAGAAATAAAGCCTGCCCAGATGCTGAATGCCTTGCAGCAGAAGATCCAAACAGACTTCCCACCTCTCACAGATGTCACCTTTGAGCTCCGCACAGTCCACGATTCCATGAAAGAATATCTAAGCCCCGCCTTTTATCTCACCCCACCTATGGATACCGGAACCCCCAATGTGATCTACATAAATCCGGCTGCCAGCTACCAGGGCCTGGAGCTTTTTACCACACTGGCACATGAAGGATTCCCGGGGCATCTTTACCAGACTGTCACCTTCCAACGCCAAAAATCCTCCAACATCCGAAATCTTCTCTGCACCTCCGGCTTTGCAGAAGGATGGGCCACCTACATCGAACCCTATGCCTACCAGTACGCCGCCGATTATATTCAGGATCCTTCTGCCACAGAGCTTGCCAGGATCTCCTGGCTGAACCGAAGCATCAATTTATGCATGTACTCCCTTCTGGACATTGAGATCCATTACAACGGCTGGACTCAGGCCGAAGTCGCCAGCTTTCTAAAAGCCTTTGGTATCGAAGACAGCGCCGTTGTCTCCGAGATCTACCAGTATATCCTGGAAACCCCGGGAAATTATCTGAAATACTACTGGGGCTACTTAAGCCTTCTGGACTTACGCACTTCCGAACAGAACCGCCTTGGCCAGGACTTTGATCTGAAAGCTTTCCACAGCCAGATACTGAAGATTGGTGGTGTACAGTTCCCGGTGCTGGAGAAGTATATTGATGCGGAATTTTGAAACTATTTTTTCACTCCAACCCAGCAAAAAACAGTTCATAAAAATCATCCTCACCCTCAAGCATCGGAGAATTCTCTCCGCCGCCATTGGTACTCCTCTTCATCGCTGCATAAAATTCCTCACCAGCTGCGATCAGATCCATCTCATAAACCGGAACCCCAAGCTCCCGGCACTTCTTACAGAAAGCAGCCAGCGGCGCTTTCTCCCTGCGGGTAGCAAGCAACATCTCCCGAAGCGCCGGGTCCCTGCGGGCCTTTTCCTTCAGATTATCAAGCATCTCCACAACTTCCATCAGACTCAATCCCCCTTCACACAGCTTCTGAACAGCACATCCAGTTCCGGAATCTCTTTTTTCAGAGAAACCAGCTCCCCATTCCTGGTAAAACAATGCTTCGAGGAAGCCTCTGTACAAACCTCACTTCTGGTCACATTAAAAAACTCATAAGCCAGCTCCAGAACCACACCACTGTACTTCTTCACCGAAACCGAAATCCCAACTACATCATCAAAAAGCACCGGCTTCTTATAAGAAACTGAAACCCCTGCAACCGGAGAAACAATCCCCCTCTTCTCCACCTCACCATAACCAAAGCCCAACTCCTTCATGAAATCGATCCGGGCCTCTTCCATCCATTTCACATAATTGGAATGATGGATGATCCCCATCTGATCCGTCTCATGATACTGTGCCTTACGCCTGTAAACACCCATGTTTATATCCTCTCTTCTGTAAAAATCTGACATTTGTCACCAGTAACAAAATATCCTCTTTATTTCTCACAAACCATACTCTTTATACAACTCCCTGCAAGCCTCCGCACTGTCTATGATTTTCCCAATCTCATCCATTCGACCATCCGCGATCAATTCCCCATCCTCCAGCTGATGCTCATTCCGAAGATGCACAATCTTTACATTCTCCGGATACGAAGTATGAAACACCTCATTGATAAGCGGGACGATCAGATAAGTCATCTTCTCCATCATCGTCCGAAAAACATCATCAAATATAGTATTATTGGTCATTAACACTCCTACTGGTATATACAAATTATACCACACAAACAAAACATGAAAACACCATAAACCAGCATTTCACAAAATACACAGTAACAAAAAATGGAAAACGCTTCAGAATCTAAAGCTCCAGAAATGTCCATACAGACAAAAAGATCTTATAAGATAAACCAACCATACCACACACTATAATAAAAAGCACTGAAATTTCATCCAAAAATTCCGACACACTCAAACCAACAACACAACACCTCCACACCACCAGGCCGACAGCAAAGCGCCTCGGCCATCCCCTCCGTCAGACCACAAGGAAACTCAGCCTTTCGCCCCAGGCATCCAGCGCAGCGCTGATGCCCCATCCCCTACCGGAAAACCACTCAACCTACCACTCCAAACAAACCTACCACCCAGCCACCCTAGCCCTACCGCCTTGAACCTCACAGCCCGAGCCGGGGAAGCTGTCTGGTCTGCCTCTGCAGGAGGGGAGCTGATTCTTGGCTGGCGGAAATCTGCGTTGTTTTTCAAAAGTCCGCTGTCTGAGCGGCTGCAAGACGCGAGTTCGGACTTTTGGAAAACGCTTTTAGCAGATTCCCGGCAGCCTAGAAGCCAGCCCCCGACGAAGCCGCAGACCAGACAGCATCCCCGACTCGGGCGTACGTTCACCCCCACCACCCTCTTCCCACCAAAATAAAAATCTGCTATAATACAACCACACAATAAAAATCAAAAATAACAAAGCGAACAATCACCAATCAATCGCATTCAAAATCCAAAGAAAGACAAGGTAAAACATAAATGAAATTTCCACCCAACATCAAAATCCCCGACTCCCTCAAAGGAGTCTTCAAAAAAAGCTCCACCCCGGATCCCCTCAGAGAACCCCGGCGCAACCCCAAGGACAACATCCCTCTGAACTTCCGCGAACGCAGCAATGCCCGCGTAAGTCTTATGGCATCCGTCATCGTCCTTGCGATCCTGGTCCTCTTCTTCAATCAGCTGGACTACCGCCTCATCCGCAAACCAGCTATAGACGCCCAGAAAAAAGCCGCGGCAGTCAAAGCCAAGGCCGATCAGGAAGCAGCCGACACCACTGCCGAAACTACCACTGCCTCCGTCATCGCAGTAGGCGACAACCTCTATCACCAGAGTCTCATCGACGCAGGCGCATCCTCTGACGGCAACTGGAACTACGACAAGATCTACACCCACATCCAGGACGCCATCAAGGACGCAGACATCAAAATGATTGATCAGGAAACCGTCTTCACAACCGACCATGACAGCGTAAGCTCCTACCCATCCTTTGCAACACCCACAGAAGTAGGAGACGCCATTATAAAAGCAGGATTCAATGTAGTAGAATCCGCCAACAACCACATCGATGACTTCGGAGAAGGCTTCCTCACAGACACACTGAACTTCTGGAAAACCAAATATCCGGATGTCACACTTCTGGGGATCCATGACTCCCAGGAAGATGCCGACACCGTCAAGATCCGTGAAGTAAACGGTATCAAGATCGCATTTCTGGATTACACCTACGGCACAAACGTAGGCGGCATTGAAGGAAAAGACTACATGATCGACATGATCCGCAAAGACAAGATCACAGCCATGATCCAGAAAGCAAAACAGCAGGCCGACTGCATCATCTTTGTAGCACACTGGGGTACCGAAGACGAAACCATGCCAAACGAATACGAAAAACAGTGGGCAGCCTACCTTATGGAGCAGGGCGTAAATGTCATCATCGGCGGACATCCACATGTACTCCAGCCATATGGCCGCCTTACTGATGACAAAGGCAATGAAACTGTAGTCTTCTACTCTCTGGGAAATTTCGTATCCACCCAGCAGAAGCTGGAAGAACTTCTCGGCGGAATGGCAAAATTCACCATTCAGAAAACCGTACAGGACGGCAAGACCTCAATTGAGATCCTGACCCCTACAGTGGAACCTCTGGTCATGCATTACAACAGCGATGCCGGTGAATTCGGACCATATATGCTTTCCGATTACACAGAAGAACTTGCATCTCAGAACGGTGTACAGTCATACATTGGTTCCGGTGTATTCACTCTTGACAACCTGAAAAAAAAGTTCAACGAGATCATGTCCATGAATGTCACTCCATCCACAGGGACCAACCTCCTGGATGTGACTATTGACACAGACCTGAACATGATCGATGCATCCGGAAATGTCGTAGAAGATACCGACTCCATCACAGCAGAAAAATATTACGCAGATAAAGGCATTGACATCACTTCCGAAGACTTTAACTCTGCTGATAATAACTCAGGCAGCACAGACGACTCCTCGGATGACGGTTCCTACGACGACAGTTACTCTGACGACGGTTCCTACGATGACGGTTCCTACGATGATGGTTCCTACGACGACGGTTCCTACGATGATGGTTCCTACGATGATGGTTCCTACGACGACGGTTCCTACGATGATGGTTCCTACGACGACGGTTCCTACGATGATGGTTCCTACGATGATAGCGAAGAATAGCGATAACTTTTCGTAACCAGTTTATACCCAGATCCATAAAATACCGGAGATCCGGCACCTCTGAAGCCAACACTTCAAAGGTACACAGATCTCCGGTATTTTTATTTTATCTCTTATATTTTCTTTCAAAGATTTCGCTATACAGAATATCAGTATGTAAATATACCAACTCCATAAGCTTCCAACGGATATGCAAAAGAAAACTCCCGGTTGTCACAATTTTTCTTTTCGGCTTTAAATACCTTGCCCTTCGGAAGAAGCCCCTGCTCATCCATGATCAGCTTGTACTGTTTTTTCTTCGGAACGCCTACACGGTAATCCGGACGTGCTACCGGTGTAAAGTTGCATACTATCAGGATATTATTACGTCTTGTAGGAGATTTTCTCACAAAGCTGAAGATACTTCTGTCGCCATCGTTGGCATTGATCCACTCAAATGCAGATGGATCATTATCTGCACCGTAAAGTGCCGGATATTTGCGGTAGATATGCAGAAGATCACTGACATACTGCTGCAACTTCTGATGATTTTCCTCGCCAAGAAGATACCAGTCAAGCTCTCTGGCCTCACTCCACTCACGCAGCTGTCCGAAATCCTGTCCCATAAACAGAAGCTTCTTACCCGGATGCCCGAACATAAAAGTATATCCGGCCTTCAGGTTCTTGAATTTATCATCCAGCTCTCCTGGCATCTTCTCCAGCATAGAACACTTCAGATGTACTACCTCATCATGAGACAGAACCAGAACATATTTCTCACTGTATGCATAAGTCATAGAAAATGTCATCTTATTATGATTAAATTTACGGAAATATGGATCTAGCTTCATGTATTCCAGGAAGTCGTTCATCCAGCCCATATTCCACTTCAGAGAGAATCCAAGCCCGTCGTCTTCTGCCTTACCTGTTACCATCGGCCATGCGGTAGATTCCTCTGCGATCATGACAGTTCCATGATTTCTTCCGAGAACAACGGTATTCAGATGCTTAAAAAATTCAATAGCCTCCAGATTCTTGTTTCCGCCGTATTTATTGGCAATCCACTCACCGTCTTTCTTACCGTAATCCAGGTAGAGCATGGATGCAACCGCATCTACACGAAGACCATCAACGTGGCATTCCTCTACCCAGTAAAGAGCGTTTGCGATCAGGAAATTCTTCACCTCCGGACGTCCGTAATTGTAGATCTTGGTTCCCCAATCCGGATGCTCACCCTGTCTCGGATCTGCATGCTCATATACAGCAGTTCCGTCAAAGTTAACCAGTCCGTGTGCATCCTTCGGAAAATGTGCCGGTACCCAGTCAAGAATGATACCGATTTTCTGACGGTGAAGATAATCCACCAGATATTTGAAATCCTGCGGTGTTCCGTAGCGGGAAGTCGGTGCGTAATAGCCGGTTACCTGATAGCCCCAGGAACCGTCAAAAGGATGCTCTGCGATACCCATAAGCTCCACATGGGTGTATCCCATTTTTTTGACATACTGTGCAAGCTTCGGCGCCAGTTCTCTGTAGGAATAGAAACCATCCTCATCCTCTGCTGTCTGCGGATGCTTCATCCAGGAACCCGGATGCACCTCATAGATAGACATGGCACTTGTGTCCGGATCAAAGTTCTCGCGATTTTTCATCCAGGTATCATCTTTCCATTTATAGTTGGTGATATCTGTAATACGAGAGGCTGTTCCGGGACGCATTTCAGCGGCATTGGCATATGGATCTGCCTTGTAAAGCTCCTCACCATGTGCACCTGTAATGTAAAATTTATACAGCTGTCCGATCTTCGCTCCCGGTACAAATGTCTCATAAACACCAATGGGTCCAACTTTTTTCATGGGATTCTTCTCCGTATCCCATTCGTTGAATTCACCTATAACAGAAACCGCCTGTGCATTAGGTGCCCACACTGCAAAATAAACCCCTTTTTTCCGGTTCTGCGTATCTGGATGTGCTCCCAGCTTCCTGTAAATATCATAATTCGTGCCCTGACCAAACAGATACTGGTCAAGCTCCGTAAATTGTAATTTTTTTCCCATTTTCAGGTACCTCCCTTTATAGTTCTGCCACCGTCCATTCCCCAATTTTAAGTGGAATTTTTTATTCTATAATTATACCAATCCCCATATTTTCAGTCAAGGAAAAACCCTCTCCGGCTAATATGTGTCTATTATCCGACAATGTCAGATAAAGTCAAAAAAGAGACCTGAATGACGCACATTTTGTCATTCAGGTCTCTCCTGTCATTTTTTAGTATTCTTCGCTTCCATCGTCATAAGATTCGTCGTAGGAACCATCATCATAGCTTCCATCATCGGAAGATCCATCCGAATAATCACTTTCGTCAGAGCCATCGGAATAGTCCCCTTCATCGGAAGATCCGTCACTGACATCCGATCCGTCAGAAGAATCGCTTCCATCGGAGCCATCCTCAGAGGAATCCTCTGAATCACTGGAATTTCCTGCATATCCTGCAACACGACCAGCCTGAAGAGAGCTGTCCCAGAAGTCAGAATAGGAAGCACTCTGTAACGTAACATCCTTCGCTTCTGCAAGCTCGCTGACTGTTACAAGCTTATATCCCTGGTCGATCAGTGCCGGGATCAGCTTCTCTGTGGCACACTTCACAGATGGTTCATGAATATCATGCATCAGGATGATAGAACCATCTCCCAAGGAAGAATCATTCATGATCTGATTATAATCTGCATCCGCATCCATCAGCTTCCAGTCCAGAGAATCTGTAGACCACATGAAGAAAGGCTTGCCAACTGCACTCATCTGCTCATCTGTGATCGCGCCATACGGTGCACGACATACCGTTGATGCCTGCCCACAGGCTTTTACCAGTGCATCATCCGTCTTCTGGAACTCCTGCATAACAGAATCCAGATCCATATTCGGCAGCGTCTGTTCCGGATGATCCCAAGTATGGTTACCGATCTCGCAGCCAAGCTTTACCATTCGCTGTATGGTAGATTCACGGCCCTCCACATTCTGTCCCAGCATAAAGAACGTAACATGGATATTATATTTCTCAACAGTATCAAGAAGTGTCTCTGTATACTCTCCAGGACCATCATCAAAAGTCAGAGCGATCATCGGGCGCTTCTTGGAAGGATCATAAGAGCCATCCTCATTAAAATAATAGTCCTTCACACCTTTCTCCACCCATCCGGTCTGCATGTATCCCTTTTTATCAAAGCTATATGTTGTTCCGTCAATATCCGCAAAACCATTTACATAATATGTACCATCCGGATTCTGATACCACTTTCCTGTAGAATCCTCATGCCATCCCGGAGTCATAACAGAAAGCCTTTCGCCTGCTGCACTGCCCTTTACCGGCATCACCGTTGCATCCGTACCGGAATCCGCGCTGTCTGTATCCGAAGCAGCCGTATCCGTCGATGCCGTACCGTCCTTCGTACTGCTGTCTGTGGAAGCTCCGGCGGTATTTGCCTGAACATTTACTGTCTCCGCATCCTTATTGCTTCCGCCGCCTGCATGGTTGACGATGGGAAGAATTACCCCTCGAACAACAAAAACCAGCAGAAGAATCGCCGCAACTACACAGGTTATCCGCTTCATCATCCGCCGCCGTCTTAACTGTTGCTGTTTTCTGCGCATCCTCTCACGCAAAACTCTTTTGTCCATTTTTTACATCCCCGTTTATATACTCATATCTTTCTTTGATATTTAATGTCTGTCTTTAATCATACCGCATTTAACGCTTAAATACAATGGAAATTCCCGAAAGAATCTCTTAATTTGTTACTGTTCACTCCGTTCTCAGTAACACACTTCGCGATGCACATGTAAAAAAAATGGCACCCGGAACACATTCCGGGCACCACACTTTTTTAGCTGCTGATACTGTCAGATCACTCCTGACCCGCTGCATCCGATGTGCTGCTGTCTGCATCCTGATCCGCCTCGCCGTCTTCCGGCACCATATCTGTAGCCTCTGCCGCTTCCAGCTCTTCATCCACGGTACCTTCCGCACTGCTTCCGTCCGAGGAAGGATCATCTCCGTTTACTCCCTGGGTATCACCGGCAGAAACCTTCTCCTCAACCGTTGCATTGTCCAGGATAAAATCTTCCACTCTGAGAAGTCCGATGGATTCATCCACGGCTGCCTGTCCGTATTTATCTACCAGCGCAGCCAGATCCTTCACACTGTATGCTTTGATCAGTTCATCCTGGATACTGAGAGATTTTTTATCTTCAAGTGTCATATTCTCCTTATCCATGATCCCCTGTACGATCAGGTTCTGCTTTACTTTAAACTCCGCATACTGACCGCTCTGCTCCTCAAAATCATCCATGGAGATTCCCTGAGCTTTTACAAAATCCTCCAGCGTCATATCACCCTGTTTTGCATAATTCTCATACAGACTGCGAAACTCTGTCTTGGCTGTATCCAGATCCTCCTGTGGATATTCCTTCACTTCAGATGCTGAAAGCACTGTGTTCCATGCAGTTTCACGCAATGTGTTCTGTGCACTTGTCTTCGCTTCATCCTCCAGTGTGGTACGGATTTCCTTCTTGTAATCATCCACACTCTTGCAGTCTGTATTCTTGGCTACCCAGGTATCGGTAAGCTCCGGTGCACGCTTAAAGCTCTGCAGAGTGACCTTAAATACCACTTCCTGTCCGGCCAGCTCTTCCGAAGAGTATTCCTCCGGGAAAGTCAGATCGAGATCCTTGGTCTCACCTTTTTTCATTCCGATGATCCCGTCCTCAAATCCGTCGATAAACGTTCCGGAGCCTATGGTCAGCTCATAATTATTTGCAGTACCGCCGTCAAAAGCCACTCCGTCCTTGGTTCCCACATAATTAATGGTAACCACATCTCCGTTCTGAACACTGCCTTCCGTTACTTCCTCAGCCTTGTTCTGAAGCTCTTCCTTGATCCTTCCGTCAACCATATCATCGGTTACGGCTTCTACTGTGTTATCAAGAGTCAGTCCCTTATATTCTCCGATGGTCACATATTTGCTCACATCATCCACGGAAACAAGCCTTGTATCTCCGGAGGCTGCCTCTTCGCTGTCTTTATTGGAATCCGTTTCTTCTGACTCTTTGGAATCTGCAGATCCGGAATCTTCTTTATCTGTTGTATCCTGCGCTTCTGCTGCAGGTTTTTTGTCATCTTTCTGGTCTGTTGATGTGCCACATGCAGTGATCGCCAGTGCCGCACACAGTGCAAGAACCATGAGATATGCTTTTTTCTTCATAACCTACTCCCTTCATCAAGTACTGTCGGTTCGATTATAATCTTTTTTTATACAGATTTGTAAAGTGTGTTTGCTGTCTTACATTTCCGGTACCGGTGTCGGTCTGGAAGAATCCCACACCTCCGATACATCAAACAGGTCACTGAGCATATCCGGATTGTAATACATTCTGTATCCATCCAGATTCCGTCTTCCCTGACGGAAATATTCACTTGTGATCTGCACAAAATACTGACTGGAATCTACATTGCAGAAATAGCGGTAGCCACGGCTTTTGTAATACTCATACTTCTCATTATCCGAGGTGTATCCTTCCCAATCGCCGATATCCGCACCAAAGGCAAAAATGATCATATCGGTTTTTCCGAGGATGGGTGCCACATATTTTTCCCATTTTTTATTATCGGTCTTCAACTCCGCTGCTGTGGAGCTTGTAGCGTTTCTGTGACCCCAGGTATGGCTTGCAAATTCCCACCCGTCCTTTTTCATGGCCTTCGCCACTTTTTTGGCTGCTTTTACTTCTTTATCATAGTCAAAATCCGGATTGGCCTTGAGAAAAGCCTTCTGGTCATCCTGAAGATTCTTCTTGGTCTTATATGCCCCATCTGTACGGTAGCCCAGAACACCATTATAACCGGTCATTGCCAGAATACCCTTTCTTCCATGATAGGAAAAATCCGGATGTTCTTTGATAAAGGAATCCAGGATCGGCACCACATCGTAATCTCCGGTCACAACTGTACCGTCTGCCTTCTTATACTCGCATTTGATATCTCCGTTGTCGTCGATCACCAGCTTTGTGGCAAATCCGTCTCCGTCCATATAATGATAGTAGCTGACGTCATCCTCTGAAAGAACAAAAGGAATCTTGCCTTCCGGCAGCATGATCTTTCCCCTGCTCATGGTTCCGTCATCATTGATCACAGCCATATCATGAGGACTCACCAGTACGTAACCCTTATCATACATGATCTGGAGCATTTTTTTGAATTCGCTGACTGTGGTCATCATCTGATTATATCCGGCCTCATCGGAATCTCCGTCAAAGGCCAGTGAAGTATTCACGATCAGGGAATGAAAAAATACATGGGTGATATTCTCAAGTGGATATTCCACACAGGCATCTCTTTTTTTCATGTAGGCTGCTGCTGCTTCCTGCATCTTGTCACTGGTGGCAAATTTCCAGTTGTTTTTCAGCACGGAGATCGCGCCGGTGTAATCATATTGCTGTGCCAGTTTTTTGGCTTTTTTGAGAAGTGTTTTTTCGTCTGAGGAAGTACTGTCGGAGCTGTTCTCGGCTGCTTCCCTTTTCTGTGTTTCTTTTTCTGCCTTTTTTTCTTCCTTCGGTGTCTCGGTAGCTGCCGGCTGATCCTCCGGATCCGCTGCTACTTTGGCTTCTTCGGACTGTTCTTCTTCGGCTTCTGCAGCTTCTGCTTCCGCTTCATCAGACTGTGTATCCTCGTCATCCTGTGTCCCGGAGATCATATTGTCCACCTGAACAGTGACCGGATGGTTTCCGCCCACAAGAAGTGACGCCGCAAGCACTGTTGTCAGTACACCTGCAATTTTTTTCTTCATAATAATATATATGCCCCTTTCTAAAAGTCCCCTCGTATCTCCGGATATGACCGTTACATCGGCGGTACCGGTGTCGGTCTTGCCGGATCAAAAACATCTTTTACGTCAAAAAGATCGGATAACAGTTCCGGGTTATAATACATACGGTATCCATCCAGATTCCGTCTTCCCTGACGGAAGTACCGATCCCGGATCTGTACATAATACTGGCTGGAATCCACGTTGCAGTAATAATTATATCCCTGCCCCTTCAGATATTCGAATTTATCCCCGGAATACTCCTGGTCATTGGTAATGTCGGTTCCAAAAGCAAAAATGATAACATCCGTTCCCCCGATCAGCGGATCTACATTTTTCTTGAAACGTTCGGTATCTGCCTGAAGCTTCTCCAGTGTGACCTGTCCCACATTCTGATGTCCCCAGGTATGGCTCGCAAATTCCCAGCCTTCTGCCTTCATGGCATCGGCAACCTTTTTTGCGGCTGCCCGTTCTTTTTCCAGGCTGAAATCCGGATGTGCATCCAGCCACTGTACTTTATTTTCATCCAGATCTGCCGGACGGGTCTCATAGCTTTCGTCGGTCCGATATCCCAGGATCCCGTTGTATCCGGTAAGTGCCAGGATTCCTTTTGCACCGCGGTATGAGAAATCCGGATGCTTTTCCACAAAACGGTCGATCAGCGGAACCATGTCATAATCTCCCACGGAGACACTTCCGTCATCTTCCACATATTCATTGCGGATCTTTCCTTTATCATCCACGATCAGCTTCGTGGCATAGCCGTCACCGTCCATGTAATGATAATAGCATACATCATCCTGTGAGAGGACAAACGGCGTTTTCCCAGGCGGAAGAAGGATCTCTCCCTCTGTGATATTCCCGTTGTCGTCTGCCTTTGCCATGTCCTTGATGCTTACCATCACATAGCCCTTGTCATACATGGTCTGCGTGATCTTGTTAAACTCATCAATGGTTGTCATGACCTGATTATAATCTGCTTCTTTGTAGTCTCCGTCAAACGCTTTGGATGGATCCTTGATCAGAATATGATAAAAGACATGTGTCACCTTTTCAAGGGGCCATGCCGTACAGGTTGCTTTTATGTCTTCGTATTTTTTTGCAGCTGCCTGCATCTTCTTATCCGAATCATAGGACGGAGCCTTTTTCAGAAGATCGATAGCTTTGTCATAGTTATACTGACTGGCCAGAAGCTTTGCCTCTGCGAGAGTATCTTTGGAAGTGGTCTCTGTATTTTTAGTACCTGCTTCTAAAGCTTTTTCTCCGGAAACGGTCTGTTCTTTCTGTTTGTCAGAAGAAACCATCTTCTCTTTTGAAGCCTTCTCACTTCTGCCCTTCAGCGCACCGACCCCTACGGATGCCCCGACTGCGACGATCATTGCCGCTGTTATGATGGCCAGACGTTTTCTGCGTTCCTTCAGCTGGCGCTTTCTGCGGCGTTTCAATACCTCTTTCCGCCATTCTTCGTACTCAGGAGTTCCCATTTCCGGTCGGGTTCCCCCGGGCTTTTTCTCTTTCATATAATATTTCCTCCATCTCTGGTTTATCCATTACATATGTTAGCTCAAAGATAGTTATGTCCTGTATTCTCTGCAGCATACACAGATGAACTGCATCGTAATCATTATAACTGGTAACTGCTGAAATTTCCACCGTTCCACCTGTCTTTTTCACTTTTTTAATTGCCTTTTTGACGAAACAATGCTAAAATGTTGTTTGCGTAATGTAACCGATTGCGAAACAAATATATATACAGGGGGATTCTCAAATGAGTACAGTTACCATCGTTCTTCTGGTCATCCTCGTTATTCTGATCGCAGCAGTGATCGCACTCTATTTCTTCGGAAAAAAAGCTCAGAAAAAACAGGACGAACAGCAGGCTCAGATCCAGGCTAACAAACAGACAGTTTCCATGCTGGTCATCGATAAAAAACGGATGCCGCTGAAAGATTCCGGACTTCCACAGATGGTCATCGACCAGACACCTAAGCTTATGCGCCGGTCCAAGCTTCCGATCGTAAAAGCCAAAGTCGGTCCGAAGATCAACATCCTTATTGCAGATGAAAAAGTTTTTGATCTGATCCCGGTCAAAAAAGAGATCAAAGCTGAAGTCAGCGGTCTTTACATCGTTGGCGTAAAAGGAATCCGTGGTTCTCTCGAAGCACCACAGAAGAAGAAAAAAGGCTTCCTCGCAAGATTCCGTAAATGATCAGAATCCAAAACAGCCGCCATGCTTTCAGGAATTCCTCTGATGCATGGCGGCTGTTCTTATGTAGTGTAATTATATATCTTTTATTTTCTGCAGGATCTATAAAACAAAATCCTTGCAGTCTCTTGGCTGTACCTGGATCGCCAGATAGCAGTCTGCCACATGTTCTTCATTCATATCCAGCGCATAATCTGCTTTGATCTGAAGGTTCTCTTCGCTTTCCGTCAGCTCCAGATTCGTAGCTGAGATTCCCATCTGAAGTGTTCCGTAAGGGGTAGTATAATAGGTCATGTTTTTTTTGCCCTGTTCAAATACCATGTGTACATTGACCAGTCCCTTCTTGCTGACCTCCAGACCCTTTCCGGATACTTTTATGTAATTGATGGTGGGTTCTGCTGTTTCATCCAGCAGTTCCTCATATCTGAGATAATGAGAACCATTGCGGAAATAATACTGTCCCGGAACAATGATCTCTATAGGTTCCTGATCCCCCTGTGCATCCATCATCTGAAGCCCTCTTACATGGATCAAAACTTCTTT
This sequence comes from Blautia sp. 2227st1_G12_2227SCRN_220401, assembly GCF_039062885.1. NCBI lineage: Bacteria > Bacillati > Bacillota > Clostridia > Lachnospirales > Lachnospiraceae > Blautia > Blautia sp. 2227st1_G12_2227SCRN_220401. The sequence goes on from NZ_JBCLNI010000012.1 coordinate 53,071, forward strand.
CTGCATTCTTTTCTCCTATCATTTATGTACAGATCTGTTTAATATTTTTCGATATCGATCTTCTGTGTTTTTTCTACGTTATACGGCAGGATGGAATTGGCAAAATCCTTAAACTTCTCTGCAAGATCACTTACATAAAAGCGATACGGGAATTCCTCCTGTGCTACCTCATTGCTGGCAAGATCCAGTCTGGAGAGCAGCTTTTTAAGCTCCAGCGCCGTCTCATATGCAGGATTCACAAGGCAGACCTCCTCACCCATGATCTTGCGGATGGTAGATCTTAAAAGAGGATAGTGCGTACATCCGAGGATCAGTGTATCGATCTCCTGCTCCTGCAGCTCCTTCAGATATCTTCTCGCAACTTCCTCAGTGACCGGATCATGATACCAGCCCTCTTCTACCAGCGGAACAAACAGCGGGCACGCTTTTCCGATCACGGTGATCTCCGGATCCAGTTCTTTCAGATAAGAGGCATGGATACCGCTTCCTACCGTGCCCACCGTTCCGATAATGCCCACCCGTTTATTTCTGGTTTCCTGGGCAGCAACTTTGGCACCGGCCTCGATTACTCCAAGGATCGGGATATCCAGTTCATCCTTCACCGCATCCAGAGCAAATGCACTGGCTGTATTACAGGCCACCACAATGGCCTTCACCTTCTGTTCCTGCAGAAAATGAATGATCTGGCGGGAATAACGGATCACCGTTTCTCTGGATTTGCTTCCATAGGGAACTCTGGCTGTGTCTCCGAAATATACGATTTTTTCCGATGGGAGATTGCGCATGATCTCCCGGGCTACTGTCAGTCCTCCGATACCGGAATCAAACACACCCACCGGTGCGTTTCTGTCTATATTCATTGATCTTATCTCCTGAAATAATTAATCGAACGTGATTGGTCCGTTGAAATATTGTATCACCAATCCAGGGCTTGCGCAAGCCAGAAGGATATCTTCACCGGCTTATTTTCCCCGTTATCCTCTGCTTTTTCAAAACAGAATTCCGGGTAGATCGTTCCCCACCAGGCATAAAACTGTGGCTGCCGATCACCGGCAGTTCTTCTCTCCCAGGTACTCCCTGCAAGGATCACTGCCGTGAGCAAAAGGAACCCTCCTGCTTTTTTTAATACATGCTTCTTCGTTTTTATATGCTCCATGAGCAAGCCCTCCTGTCAAAAATCTTCTGATGATCTTATCCAGAGATATACTGTACGATTTATCGTACTGATCATCATCTATATTATTAACAGTCCGGCTCCCATCTATTCATTACTGCCGTAATCCACTTCCAGAAGCTCACCTTCCACCCATATCTCCGGAAGCCAGGGCAGCGTTCCATCCTGACAGAACTGATGATATACCTCCCGCAGAGTCACACCCTTCTTCTGCTGCCCGGATGTGCGGTTCTCCTGGATTCCCTGAAGGTATTCCCCTATGGAGCTTTCCCGAGCTCCCTTCCAGTGAAAAACATCTCCCAGCATATCCGTCCGGAACACGTAGACATCCTCTCCGATATGCTCTTCCTGTTTCAGATATCCGATCAGTGCTTCCCGGGATCCCTCTTCCAGGATCTGTTCATCCAGGATCAGCACTTCAAGATGACCCAGATCCAGAAATTTTTCCTGAGACCGGTTGTAAACTGCCTCGATCTCCTGAAAGTCCCGGCCGGAAAGAGTCAGCACAGAAATCGGATCTTCGTCCGGTTTTTCCTGTCCGGTAGCTGTACTCATATCCGGCATTGCATATTTCAGCACAAAGCCATTCTCTGAAACACCGGCCCCCAGTGCCAGCGGATAAGCTCTTTTTTCCGGTTCTACTGCCGCACAGCCTGATCCCGTCAAAGTGATGACCAGGACAAGTCCTGCCACAGTTACTTTTTTCTTCCGTCTTCCCCGGTTTTCCGTACTGAGAAAAAGCTGTATCACAAGCAGAAACGGTACAAAGATGTACCCCAGATACCAGCCATAATACTCCCGGATCCCCATCCCGTTTCTCTCATACAGGGAAAGCAGCCAGCCTGCTGCCGGGATCCAGTACCGACCGGTCCCGAATCCGGTTTTTTCCGCGATCTGATTTCCGTAATGAAACAAACTTCCCAGAGAAAACAAAAGTCCGAATACCAGAAACCCCATCCATATCACATCAAATCTCGCCAGTACGTTTCCCGGAAGATCTGCACCCTCCAAAAGAGGCAGTACCGGACAGATCTCGTTTTTAAGGCGTGCACCTCCAAAGACTGCCGGAAGAAGGAGCTGCATTCCAAAAATGATCCCGCAAACTGTAAGAAAAGCCAGGATCACAGGTTTTCTGGCACTTCCTTGTTTTTTTGCATACTCCAGCCCGAAAGGAAGAAGTCCTGCTCCTGAAAAAGCACACAAAAGTGTATACAGATCACGGAGCCATCGCTCTCCTGTAAATCCTGTTTCCGGATCTTTCATCACTTCCATAAAGTACTCTGTTTTTCCCTGCCCTGCACATAAAAGCATCAGAAGAAGAATCCCTGCCAGAAAAATCCTTCCGGACACCTCAGCGATCCGCCCTCTTCTCTGCATTCCGCGATGCGTTCCCAGACTACAGGCTGCAACTGCAAGAAGAGACAGCCATTTTCCGGAAATCCCGCTGATCAGACTTTCCGGGATCACCTCCCCCAGAAGGCCCGAAAGAAATGCCGAACTTGCGATCACATATACCAAAAAGAACAGGCCAATAAATCGTACAGTAAAACTTCCTGTCCTTTTGGAAAGCTCTCCATATGCAGGTGTCAGACGTATCAGCCAGATCACATAAAAAGAGAGCACTACGGCCGCAGCAGCTGTCCCTGCCATGGCACTGATGCCCAACATCGCTCCATTCTTAAACAGGCACAGCAGAAACGGCGCCGGAAACACCAGTATGATCTGCCGAAAAAGCTGTCTGTGGGAAATCCTGTTATTCTCCGCAAATCTCATAACCTTTATCCTTTCCGGCTCCATGGCCTTGTCCGAAGCCTGCGTTTCTGGGCATTTCTGGCATACAGCGGCCGGAATTTCCGCTTCCGGAAGGGCTGTCGCAAAATCCTTCCACCGGTTTCCGCCTCACTGTTCTTCTCTACAAAAGGTACCAGATATGGGACACCGAAGCTTAAAAGTCCTGCCAGATGCGCCATGGTGAGATACAGTCCCAACACGATTCCGAATATACCTAGAAATCCTCCCAGAAACAGAAAAGCGTACTTCAGAAGCCGGAATGCAGAAGCAAATTCCTCATTAGGTATAGCCAGTGATCCCAGTGCTGTCAGTGCCACGATGATCACTACCACCGGGCTGACAAGATTGGCCTCCACCGCAGCCTGTCCGATGATCAGTCCTCCTACGATCCCAATGGCATTTCCAAGAGCTCCCGGGATCCGCACACCAGCCTCCCGTATCAACTCAAAAGACAGTTCCAGGAACACCAGCTCCACTACACTGGAAAATGGAACGCCCTCTCTTGCCTGTGCAAAGGAAAGGATCAGATTCGCCGGAAGGATCTGTGTATGAAACCGGATCACAGCCAGATAAAGTCCGGGGAGCAGCGTTGCCACAGCCATGGCCAGATACCGGAGCACCCGCAGGAAGGATGCCATCTCAAAACGGTTGTACCAGTCTTCACTGCTTTCCATAAAACTGTTGAATGCTCCGGGAACCACCAGTGCCACCGGCGAATTGTCGCAGAGCAGAACTGCTTTTCCATTCAGCAGCTCCTGGGCAGCCCGGTCCGGCCGCTCCGTTGTCTGAAACTGAGGAAAGGGAGAATACCATGCTTCTTCTGTCAGCTGTTCCAGCATCCCGCTGTCCAGGATCCCGTCCACTGTAAAAGATTCCAGGCGCTCTTTCACAGCAGTCAGAAGCTCCTCATGGACCAGATCCTCCACATAAAGAAGCTGTACCACCGTATTGGAGCGTACACCGATGCTGCTCTGCTCCACCTTCAGCCTGGTATCCCGGATCCGCTTTCTCACAAGGGCCGCATTGGTTTTTACACTGTCACAGAACCCCTCCTTGGAGCCTCTGAGGACCTTTTCCGTTTTCACCTCTGATACAGCCAACCCCGGATATCCTTTACTGGAAATTTTCATTGCTTTGTCGTATCCATCCAGAAAGAAAACTGCATTTCCCGAAAGAATGGCACCAAATACCTCCTCCATGGAAGACAGCTCCTTCACATCTGCAATTCCAAGACTGTTTCGGCGGATAAATTCCCGGATCTTTTCCTCCGGGATCTCCCAGAAATGATTGATCATTTTTCCGATAGCAGAATCATCCAGCATCATGTTTGAAACCGCAACCTCAATATAGACCATCAGACAGTCCGCCTTATGTCCCTCACCAAGGCGCATGGGCCTGATCAGGATATCATCGCAGTTTTCACACCGTTTCCGGATATACGATTCATTTTCATGAAGAGATATCGATATCTTCCTTGTTTCCATAAAGTCACCATCCTTTACAGCAAGTTCCCCCACTGCTTATTGCTTTTCGCAATTGAAACAGGGGACTTACTTGATTCGGTTAAAAAAAGAGATGCCCCAATGACATCTCTCTTAATATTCCCGCATATCCGGTTCTTATTCTTTTTTCTCGGCCTCTTTGGCCTCATTCTCCGCGCGGATAGTACGGATGATCGCTTTTCGTTGATTCTCCAGATGATGGAAAGAAATATCCTGCGCCTTTTGCACATCTCCTTCACGGATGGCTTTTACCAGCTCTTCATGCTCACTGACCAGAAGATTTCTTGTCTGCTCATCCTTCAGATACTCTACACGATAACGATACATCTGCTCACGGAGATTATTTAGGACCTGATTCAGACGCTTATTATCAGAAGCCTGATATATGATCTCGTGGAAAGCCACATCGGTTTCCGCCAGACGGACCAGATTTCCCTCTGCTTTTGTTTTTTCAAATTCCTTGGCTGCCACCCAGAGCCTTCCCAGCTCATCCTCTGTGATCAGCTTGCACGCTTTTTCTATGGCAACATTTTCGAGGGCGATACGCACCTCCAGAACATCGTTCAGATCCTTTTCTGTGATGCTGGCTACCTGTGCACCTCTGCGTGGGATCATCACTACAAGACCTTCCTGCTCCAGCTTGCGCATAGCCTCACGCACCGGTGTTCTGCTCACGCCAAGACGCTCTGCAAGGGCGATCTCCAGAAGTCTTTCGCCCGGCTTCAGCTCTCCCTTCAGGATTGCCTGCCGCAAGGTGTTAAAAACAACATCCCGAAGCGGCAGATATTCATTCATATCCACAGAAAAATCACTTGTCATTTGTAACTCCTCCATCTCTATTGTAAATATCCGTGGCAAATACAGTCTTTGCAAGCCCGCTCTTTCTGAGGCTTCTGGCTGCCGCGGCCATCTTATCCCTATTATCAAAGATTCCAAACACAGTAGGACCGCTTCCGCTCATCACGGCTTTCAGCGCACCTTTTTCTTCCATAAGGTTCTTGATATTGCCGATCACAGGATACTGTCGGATGATCCCCGGTTCAAATACATTCTCCATTCTGGATGCCATGGCATACAGATCATTATTTCTGATAGCTCCGATGAGTCCATCGATGTCCGGATGTTTTCCGATCCCTTCCAGATTCAGATTCTCATAGGCTGTTTTTGTGGAAACATTGATTCCCGGTTTTCCTATCAGAACATAACATTTCGGAACTTCCGGAAGTCTGGTCAGCTTCTCTCCGATTCCCTCCGCAAGAGCTGTTCCCCGCATGATACAATACGGAACATCTGCTCCGACCTTTACTGCACGTTCCATCAGCTGTTCTTCGGTAAGCCCTAAATGGAACATCCGGTTCACACCCACAAATGCGGCCGCTGCATCGGAGCTGCCTCCTGCCATGCCTGCTGCCACCGGGATAAATTTACGAAGCTTGATGGAAAGTCCCTCTTCAACATCGAACTCCTCCATCAGCATCTGTGCTGCCTTATATACAAGATTTCTCTGATCTGTAGGAATAAACGGAAGATTGGTCGTCAGTACGATCCCCGGCCGTCTGGTCTTTCTGATATCCAGGATATCATACATACGGATGGTCTGCATGATCATGCGTACCTCATGATAACCGTCCTCTCTCTTTCCCAGAACATCAAGTCCGAGATTGATCTTTGCCATTGCTTTTAAACGCATAAGCCCCTCCATTTGTACTTTGTATACAGTATTTATACATGTATTTTATATGATTTTTACATTCTTTTCAACAGCAAAATATTCCACTTTTTATTTGATCTGACCTTCCACTTTTTTTACAACAAGAAGCGGAGTTCCCGGAGAGGGTTCCTGATTTTCCTTGAGAGCATTGATCGTCCGGATCTCCTGGATAGATGTGTGATATTTCCTTGCGATATCCCACAATTCATCTCCCGGTTTTACCATATAAACCAGGATTCCCGGCATAGCCTGGAGTTTTTTCATATCCAGTGGTTTTTCCTCTACTTTCTCAATGATAAATACCGGTTCTCTGGCAACTGCCAGAAGCTCCAGTCCTACAGTTGCCCGGATCTCGATCTCATTTCCATCTGCCATGGCTGCGGAAAGCTGCTCCAGCTTTGCTTTTAACTGATAACAGCTGTCCTGTCGGATCCCTCTTGCTTCCACCATATGGGAAAACGGTATCATTGCCTCCATGGAATAAAACGGCATATCATCATTTCCAATAATGTACAGGATCTTCAGCATGACCACGCCATCTGCCTGCACACCGTTCTCTACGATCCTGGTCTTATCAATCTTCACTTTTCCCTGACTGTGACACAGCTGGAGGACTTTTCCCTGAGTCTCCTTTACCTGGATCCTGTCACTGATCCTGCATCTGGAAAAATTACGTACCAGAAGCCGTTCCAGTACCTCATTCTTTCCTTCCGGAACACATTCACGGATCGGTGTATACACATCGGTAATGAGATCATATTCCTCTTCCCTGAAAAATTTCATATCCAGCTCCAGCACAACATCCGAAACAAGGATCCGTTCTTCCCCATCGACATCCGGTTTGGCCTCCAGACTCTGATGCATCACCGAAGCTTCGATCAGCGGGATCAGTTCCTCCGTGCAGTCCGGACATTCCACTTCTCCGGAAAAAGGCAGCGAATATTCCAGCCACTGCACCGGGGCTTCTGTATCTTCAGCTCCGTACAGCACAAAAACGGACAGCTCTCCTCTTGCCTTTACCACATTTTCCTCCGGCTTCAGATCCAGCCCCCGTACATCCATAGTATACCAGATCAGGCTGGCGATATCCGGACGATTGGAGGCAATGGTATACTCATCCTTGATCCGGAGTGTATCTTTTTTATGTACGGTAAGTCCCAGAAAACGGACTGTTTTTTTTCTGACGGATACCTCTTCTGCATCCAGCACCACCGGCAGGCGGATCTGTTCTGTTTCATCCACAGTCGCACAAAAAGTTACCAAAGCTTTGATATTAAGCTTTCTGGAATGGATCAGGCGGATCGTAAGATCTTCAATTTCCCACTTCAGACACATTTTATCCCCGTTTATGATATCCTTCAGGTTCAAGGTTTCCTCAAATGGAAGTTTTGCAGTAAGACTGCTGACGATCCCTCTTTCTTCCCCCACATAAAGGATATCTACCTGCAGATTTCCCGTAAGAATACCTTTCCCGTCAGTAAGACGGACATCATCCATAATGATCCTGCCCTTATTCTGGATCAGTCTTCCTGCATCCGGTTTTGCATCCGGTACATTAAAATCCTCATCAAAAGTGATCTGACTTTTTGCCCTGCTTTTTTCCTTTAATATCTGCATGCTTTCTTTTTTTAATTCCACAGTCTATTCCCCTTTCTCCGACTCTTTTTTCACCGGACTGCTGCTTTCCCGGAACGTTACCGGCTTTTCCTGTTTCCGGGTTTTTATCACAATGCAGGGATAGGACGGAACTCCTGCCTCCTTAAGATCCTCCGGTCCAAGAAGTTTTGTAACAAAAAATATCCCATTCGAGGATTCTCCAAGCTCCTCTACCTGGATGCTGTATCCGCCACTCATCTGCCGCCCGTACCCTTTGGCCAGGTAAAGATCCTCTCCGGTTTCATAACTCAGCTGAAATTCCTTTTCCTTTTTTTCTTCCATAAGCCTGGAAAGCTCCTCCGGGATATCCCGGCGTTCCACAACGGTGTAATCTACCGGTTTTCGTTCTTCTTCCTCCACCCGGACAAATCGACACCCGGAAAGCAGCAGTGCCAGCACGGCAGCTGTCAGCACGATCCGCAGAAATACTGCTTTTTTCATAATATAAGCCACCTGCATGATTCGTTACTGTTCACTCCGTTCTCAGTAACACGCTTTGCGGAAGATCACCAGTAAACAGTAACCATTATTCAGTATTTATTCTATGTGAGCAGGGAAAGATTTATTGCAACTATCGGATTTTCTTCGTATAATATAAAAATACCATCTTACTGCGGAACTCTCCGCAAGTATCTATAACAGAAAGGACAAAAGACATGATTCGATTCATACTTGTCTGTATCGTGGTGATCGCCTATCTGGTGCTGACCATTCCGGTTCTCCTTGTAGAATGGATCATCGGGAAATTTTCTCCCATGACTAAGGATATCAGCTCTCTGCGCATGGTACAGGCCATATTCAAATTCATCCTGTGGATCACAGGCGCCAAAGTCACCGTCATCGGCGAAGAAAACGTTCCAAAGGATCAGGCTGTTCTCTATGTAGCAAACCACCGGAGCTATTTCGACATCCTGCTCACCTACAGCCGCTGTCCGATCCGCACCGGCTATGTTGCCAAGAAGGAAATGGAGCATTATCCGCTGCTCTCCAACTGGATGCGCAATCTCTACTGTCTCTTTCTCGACAGAGAGGATATCAAGCAGGGTCTGAAAACGATCCTTCAGGCCGCAGACTATGTGAAATCCGGCATTTCCATATGTATCTTCCCGGAAGGAACCAGAAATAAGAATGCTGATGAAACAGAAATGCTGCCTTTCCATGACGGCAGCTTCAAGATCGCAGCCAGAGCCAAAAGCCCGATCATTCCTATTGCGATCAGCAACTCTGCCAATATCTGGGAGGCCAATTTCCCGAAGATGACACCTACACACGTAGTGATCGAATATGGCAAGCCTATCATTCCTTCAGAGCTTGACCGGGATACTCAGCGCCGCTTAGGTTCCTATACACAGGATATCATCAAAGAAATGCTGATCAAAAACAAAGAACTGGTGTGAACATCAAAAAAACCATATCTATGTCTGTTTTTCGACATAAGATATGGTTTTTTTATTACTGTGTACCTGCTCCCAGGATTTTTTCCGCATTTTCGATACGTTCTTTCGTTGGCGGATTGATTCCCTTCAGCGGATAATCAATATGCAGATTTTCCCATTTAAAGGTTCCGAGTGTGTGATATGGAAGAACCTCCACTCTCTCAACTGTCTTCAGTGTTGCAATAAAGTCAGCCAGCCGGTGGAGATAGTCATCCCGGTCATTGCGTTCCGGAACCAGTACGTGACGGATCCACATGGATACGCCCATATCGGAAAGCTTCCGGGCCATGGCAAGGATATTTTTGTTGGTACATCCTGTGAGGATCTTATGCTGTTCCTCATCAATGTGCTTGATATCCAGCATGACAAGATCTGTGTACTTCATCAGCTCTTCCCATTTTTCATACCACGGACCCTCTTCTGTGTAAGGGTTGCCGCTGGTATCAAGTGTTGTGTGGATTCCAAGTTTTTTTGCTTTTCTGAACAGCTCAGTGAGGAAATCGATCTGTAACAGTGGCTCGCCTCCACTCACAGTAATACCGCCCTTACTTCCCCAGTAAGAGCGGTATCGACAGGCTTTTTCAAGCAGCTCATCTGCTGTGTACTCCGTCCCTGTTTTCATTTGCCAGGTGTCCGGATTGTGGCAGAACTGACAGCGCATGGCGCAGCCGCTCAAAAAGATCACATACCGGACTCCTGGTCCGTCAACAGAGCCGAAGCTCTCCAGTGAGTGGACGTAGCCAGTGATTTTTTTCTGGTCGTCCATATTTTTTATTACATCCTTTCGTGGCAGGTTCTTGCGATAACGTCAAGCTGCTGCTCTCTTGTAAGGTCGATGAACTTAACAGCGTATCCGGAAACACGGATCGTGAAGTTTGCATACTCCTCTTTTTCCGGATGCTCCATAGCATCGATAAGTTTCTCTTTACCGAATACGTTTACATTGAGGTGATGTGCACCACGGTCAAAGTATCCGTCAAGTACATTTACAAGATTCTCTGTACGCTCTTCCTCAGAATGGCCAAGTGCATCCGGGTTGATCGTCTGAGTATTGGAGATTCCGTCAAGGGCATCCTCATAGTCAAGCTTTGCAACAGAGTTCAGGGAAGCAAGAAGTCCGTTCTGCTCTGCGCCGTAAGACGGGTTTGCTCCCGGTGCCAGAGGCTCGCCGGCTTTTCTTCCGTCCGGAAGAGATCCTGTAGCTTTACCATAAACAACGTTGGATGTGATGGTAAGGATGGATGTGGTTGGCTTGGAATCACGATAGGTATGGATGTGTTTCAGCTTCTCAAGGAATGTGGAAAGCAGAGTTGTTGCGATCTCGTCTGCTCTGTCATCATCGTTACCATAACGTGGGAAGTCACCCTCAACCTGGAAGTCTGTTGTGATTCCGTCCTCGTCACGGATTGCTTTTACTTTTGCATATTTGATAGCGGAAAGGGAATCTACTACGTGTGAGAATCCGGCGATACCTGTTGCGAAGGAACGGTCAACCTTTGTATCGATAAGTGCCATCTCAGCTGCCTCATAGTAGTATTTATCATGCATGTAGTGGATCATGTTCAGTGTTCCAACATACAGATGTGCAAGCCAGTCCATCATCTGATCATATTTTGCGATTACTTCGTCATAATCAAGGTACTCGGAAGTGATCGGCTGATACTGCGGTCCTACCTGCTGTTTTGTCTTCTCATCAACACCACCGTTGATCGCGTAAAGAAGGCATTTTGCAAGGTTAGCACGAGCACCGAAGAACTGCATCTCTTTACCGGTCTCTGTAGCAGATACACAGCAGCAGATGCTGTAGTCATCGCCCCATACCGGACGCATAACATCATCGTTCTCATACTGGATGGAACTTGTTGTAACAGAGATGTCTGCTGCATATTTCTTGAAGTTCTCAGGCAGTCTTGAGGAGTAGAGAACTGTAAGGTTCGGCTCCGGAGCCGGTCCCATATCCTCAAGTGTATGAAGGAAACGATAGTCGTTCTTTGTTACCATGGAACGTCCGTCCTGTCCCATACCTGCTACTTCCAGAGTTGCCCATACCGGGTCACCGGAGAAGAGCTGGTTGTAAGACGGGATACGAGCGAATTTAACCATACGGAATTTCATTACGATATGATCAACAAGCTCCTGTGCCTCTTTCTCTGTAAGAGTTCCGTTCTCAAGGTCTCTCTCAATATAGATATCAAGGAATGTGGAGATACGTCCAACACTCATTGCAGCTCCGTTCTGAGTTTTGATTGCTGCAAGATATCCGAAGTACAGCCACTGGAATGCTTCCTTTGCATTCTTAGCCGGCTGGGAAATATCAAAGCCATAGATCTGAGCCATTTCTTTCATCTTCTTCAGAGCACGGATCTGATCTGCGATCTCCTCACGAAGCTGGAAGTCATAACGTCTCATACCCTGACGGTCGCATGCTGCGAAATCTTTCTCTTTACCTGCGATCAGATGATCAATTCCGTAAAGAGCAACTCGTCTGTAATCACCTACGATACGTCCACGTCCGTAAGTATCCGGAAGTCCTGTAAGGATCTTGTTGTGACGTGCTCTCTTCATCTCCGGTGTGTAGATATCGAATACACCCTGGTTGTGTGTTTTGAACTCATAGTTGTTGAAAACATCTTTGATCTTGTCGCTTACATGGTATCCGTAAGTCTCACATGCCTGCTCTGCCATTTTGATTCCGCCGTATGGCATGAAAGCACGTTTCAGAGGTTTGTCTGTCTGAAGACCTACAACCTGCTCCAGGTCTTTGAGTTCCTCATCGATATATCCAGGACCGTATGCTGTAATTCCTGTTACTACCTCTGTCTCCATATCAAGAACGCCGCCTTTAGCACGCTCTTCTTTCTGAAGCTCCTGAAGCTTGCCCCAGAGTTTATCTGTTGCCTCTGTTGGTGCTTCCAGGAAGGAAGCATCTCCATCATATGGTGTATAGTTCATACTGATGAAATTACGAACATCGATCTTCTCTTTCCAACGATCACCCTTAAAACCATTCCACTGTTCAAAATCAACTTTTGCCAATTTGTTACACATCCTTTCCTGTTGTCTCAATATTTCGTTCACTGCCCGCGCAGTTAGTAATATATAACATTTCTCATGACGACCATAAGATAACAGATTCCGAATTTAAAGTCAACAGCTTGGAAGTATGTTCTTTATAATATACATATAATTGTATTATTGATAAAAATAATGAGAAAATTGTACCAGATATTGTACAATGTCGGGCGTCTGACGGACGCTCCTGGGCGGAGAGCCTGTGTCTTCTGACGGATAGTTTCTTTCCAGGGGGGGGACACTTTGGGCAGTGGAGCTCTTTCCCTTTCGGAGGGACACTTTGGCGTGGGCAGGTTTGCGAGGTGGAAAGGCGCTCGGAGTTACGAAGCCCGCTTTTCCCCCTCGCGCTCCCCCTTTCCGGGCACGTCGCTGTTCTGCGCTGTGGTATGGGGTAGTGTATTGGTAAATGCCTGTATGCTGCTGTATTGGTAGCGTCAGGCTGAGCCGATTTTTTTTCCGCCGGACGGAAGGCGGTCTGCGCAGCAGACCTGTTCCTGGTGGTTGTTGTATTGCTGGCGCTAATCTGCTACTGCCTGTTGTTCTATTGCTGGCGCTAATCTGCTCCTGCCTATCGCTGTATTGCTGGTGCTGACCTGCTCCTGCCTGTTGCGTATTGCCGGTGCTCACTTGCTCCCGTCTGTTGTCGCATCACTGGCATAGACCTACTTCTGTCTGTTGTTGTATTGCCGACGCTCACCTGCTTCCGTCTATTGTCGCATCACTGGCATAGACCCGCTCCCATTAACAACAGGGAACAGGCCCGCTGCGCGGGCCGCTTTCCCGTCCGACGAAATAAAAATCGGCTCAGCCTGACACTGCCAATACAGCAGCATACAGGACTAAGCCGATAAATTAACACACTCCAAGGCGTAGCACAGCGGCGTGCCCGGAGGGGTGGGGTGTGGGGAGGGGAAACGGGCTTCGCAACTCCGAGTGCCTCCCCTCCCCACGAATTTCCCCGCTTTTTCAAAGCAGAACTTTTCCACGAAAAACCTTACAATACTTTGGAAAGAAACTCCTTCGTCCTTTCCTCTCGAGGATCCCCAAACAGTTCTTTCGGATTTCTATCCTCAAGAATCACCCCATCATCCATAAAGAGCACTCTGTCGCTGACCTCCCTTGCAAATCCCATCTCATGGGTAACCACCAGCATGGTCATGCCTTCTTTTGCAAGCTCCTTCATAACCTCAAGAACCTCTCCGACCATCTCCGGATCAAGAGCTGATGTCGGCTCGTCGAACAGAAGCACCTGGGGATTCATTGCAAGGGCTCTGGCAATGGCAACCCTCTGCTTCTGTCCGCCTGAAAGCTTTCCGGGATAGACATCGGCTTTTTCTTCAAGGCCGACTCTTTTCAAAAGAGCCCTCGCCTTCTGATCAGCTTCCGCTGCATTCCATTTGCCAAGACGCACCGGCGCAAGGGTGATATTTTTCAATACTGTCATATTTGGAAACAGATTAAAATGCTGAAAAACCATTCCCACATTTTCCCTGAATTTATCTACATCCAGCTTCGGATCCAGAAGCTGCTGTCCGTTTACGGTGATCTCTCCTTCCTCCGGTTTTTCCAGAAGGTTCAGGCAGCGCAGAAATGTAGATTTTCCGGAGCCGGACGGACCGATGATGCAGATACACTCACCCTTGTTTACGTGAGTTGTGATTCCCTTTAATACGTGTACGTCCCCGAAGGACTTTTTCAGATTTTTAACATCAATCACTTTCTCTCAGTCTCCTTTCAAATCTCTTCAGCAGAAGGCTCAGGCACTTCACGATCAGATAATACATGATACCTGCAACGATCAGCGGAATAAACATCTGATAAGTACGGGAAGAAACATAGCTTGCCGCTTTTGTCAGATCCATGATACCTACATAACCTAAAATAGATGTTTCTTTGATCAGCTGGATAAACTCATTACCCATTGCCGGAAGGATGGTTTTTACAGCCTGCGGAATGATAATGAAACGCATGGTATCTTTATACCCAAGACCCAGAGAACGACCAGCCTCGCTCTGGCCCTTGTCCACAGATAAAATACCTCCGCGGATAACCTCGGAAACATATGCACCGCTGTTGATACCGAAGCTGACCACTGCTGCCACATATCCCAGCCTGCTGTGGAACACTGCAAAATAGATGATCATCAGCTGAAGGACTGACGGTGTTCCACGGATCACATCAACATAAATATCCGCGATCGTGGAAAGAATGGTTCTTCTGCCTTTTTTCGCAGCTCCAAGACGTACCAGAGCCACTACAAGACCGATCAGGATACCTACGATCACTGACAAAAGGGAAACGATCAGCGTAATCCCAAGACCGTTAATATAAAACTTCCAACGATTATCCTGAAGGAAAATAAAGCTTAAAAGTCCCAGAAAACCATCGGTTGCTGCTACATCTGTCACATCCTCGCTGTTTTCAAGTGTGTCCACAAAATACTTCTGATAAAGATCATCATATTCCCCGGATTTTTTTACTTTTGCAAGCCCGTCATTGATGATCTGGACAAGCTCTGTGTTTCCTTTTTCAATACAGAAAACCGTATCCTCTGCTGTACTTGGCACGGACTCATACTGCAGGTCTGAGTTCTGTTTGCAGTAGATCTCCGCCATGATATTGTCGATCAGAACTGCATCTGCTCCACCGTTTTTCAGCTCCATGACTGCACTGGAAGCGTTTTTAAATCTTTTTACTTTGGCATCCTTAACTTCACCGTAATCAGTAGTCTCGCCGGATGCGATCATATCACTCTGTGCACCCTCCAGAACTGCAACGGTTTTTCCGGACATCTCCTCAAAATCCTTGATCGGATTATCCTTACGGCTGATGATGCACTGTGTACCGGTGTAATAAACATCGGAAAAATCAACGCTTTTTTTACGGTCCTCCGTAGGTCCGATCCCGGCTGCGATCACCTGTACATCACCAGCCTCCATGGAACCCATCAGGGAATCAAAGGGCATATCCTTCCATACCAGCTTTACGTTTTCTTCCTTGGCGATCGCCTCCAGAAGATCGTAATCAAAACCTGTAATATTTCCATTATCATCCAGGTATTCAAATGGTGAATACTCTGCGTTCGTTCCTATGATGATGGTCTGCTGTTCTGCCGCTTTTACTGCCACTGCACTGCTGAAATATATCGGCAGAGCCATGATCATACACAGTACAAAACAGATAAGAGCTCTGCTTTTTCCATTGCGTCCCATTATTTTCCCCTCCTGCTATTCATATTTTTTTCCGTAGCCAAAAGCACCTTCCATGCCACAAATGCCCGCTGCAAAAGCAGCTGCCTCTTCAAGACTTTCACAGATCGCGGTTTCCTCCGCCATGCCGTTTTTCCTTCTTCCGATATACCCGGTAAGGAAAGATGCGATCAGTGAATCCCCGGCGCCAAGAGTATCTTTTACTTCCGTAAGCGGCGCTGCCGGCTGTCGGTAAAAATTCCTTCCGTCATAAAGAATGCAGCCCTTGGCTCCTCTGGAGGCCATGGCAAGCTTCGGCCCCATGGAGATGATCTTTTTCAGATGCTCTTCTGCCTCCTGGTCGGTTCCGTCAAAGGAGCAAAATGCGTAAGTAACCTCCGGTGCTGTTTTTTCATAATATTCCTCTGTGGAATCATCAGAAAAGTCAAAAGAAACCGGAATTCCCGCCTCTTTGATCTTATGCAGCTCTTCCTCCGTAAAAGAGTAATTTCCGCTATGTACCACATCAAAGCCTTTCATATATTCCAGATCAAAACGATCAAGGATATACGGTGTTTTTCCACGGATACCACCATCATTAAAATCCAGGAACTCACGGTCTCCGTCTTTTAATGTGATCCTGGAATAACCGTTCTCGCCATGCAGCTGTCTGCACTTTACGGTTTCCACGCCGATTTTTTCCAGTGTATCCATGATCAGTTCTGCTCTGTCGTCATCTCCGAAATATCCCATATACGCTGTTTTTTCACATCCGGCCATCTTTCCGTAAACACTGACGTTTACGCAGTTTCCGCCTGGATACATGGTTTTCAGATGATCATAGATATCCACTACATTGTCTCCGAAGCCAAGAAGCCTTGTACTGTATTTACTCATATTTTCCCTTTCTCTGTGCACAGGCACAGTAGCACCTTTAGTACTCTACAACGCCCATATATCTTCTCATATCCAGCGGATGACGGCGTTTATCCTGGAGAGCGGTACGGTAAACGGTCGTCATGGTGTAGAACAGCATCGGGGTAAAATATTCCACACAGCTGTCATCAATTGCTTCCATACCAAGCTTATCCGCATCGATCACTTCGTATTTCTTTCCGTATTTTTCAAGGAAAGTCAGCACACGCGCATCCATCATACGATTTCTGCCCCGGCTCATCATAAGGATATAAAGATGATCCTCATCCGTTACCTCAAACGGTCCATGGAAATATTCCGCACTGTTCAGATAACCGCAGTCCATCCACTGCATTTCCTGAAGTGAGCAGATCGCAAAGCCATATGCCTGAGAATAGGAAGCTCCCGATGCCATGATATAAAGGTTCGGTTCCTCTGAATATTTTTCTGCAAAAAGCCATGCTGCATTCTGCTGATCCTTCACTGCAGCTGCAATAACATCATCGATCTTTTCAAAGCCTTCCACGATCTTATCGTAAAGCTTATATCCCGGCTCCTGTACCTTCATCAGCTCATTAAGAATACGAAGTACGATTCCCTGAGGCTTCTCTGCTTCCTTTACCCCCGGTGCCCAGTCGTATACAACGGAGATCCATTTATCGGTATCACATGGAGAACCTGGCGCATGTGTCATTGTAACAACAGCCGCACCTGCATCCATTCCTGTTTTTGCTGCCTCCAGACACTCCTTTGTCTTGCCACTGTGGGAGCAGATGATCAGAAGACTGTCTTTTCCCAGCTTCTTCGGCGGTGTCAGTGCAAACTCTCTTGCAGGGATCCACTGTGCATCCATCACTGCGGATTCCGCACGGACAAAATAATATCCCGGATACAGATCCACAAGAGATCCTCCGCATGCAAGAAAATACACATTTTTGATTGTTCCATGCTCTTTGTTGATCTTATTTACGATTTTTACTGCGTCCATTTTCATCCTCCGGTTTTCGTGGAAATTCGTCTGAGAATCCTCTGAATCCATTGAAAATACAGGTTTTTTCGGATTTTCAGATGAATTTCTCCTTCTTGTACTTTTGCATTTTACCTTTTTGAAGAATATAACATATTATAACGTTATAGTAAAGAGTATATTCATGATTTATGATTAATTATTCATCCAATATACCTTCTGACGCACTGCAGAGGTTTGTCCCTTACTGGACAAATACATCCGCACTATAGTAAAATATCTTTTATGAACAACCTCAGAAAGGATATTTTCATGTTAAATAAAAATTCAATCCAGCCGCTTTACAAGCAGCTTATGGATATCATCACCCAGCAGATCAAAAACGGTACTTATAAGCCCGGAGAAAAAATCCCTCCTGAGCCGGAGCTTGCCGATCTTTACCATGTCAGCCGGATCACTGTCCGACGTACCGTGGAGGAGCTTTGTACACAAGGCTATCTTATCAAGCATCAGGGAAAAGGAACCTTTGTAAAATCCCCCATGATCTTCCGGAAATTTGAATCCCAGAAAAATATGAGCTTTTCCGAATCCTGCCGTCAGAATGACCGGATTCCGGAATCTCACGTACTGTCCTTCTGCAAAAAACCTGCAAACAGCGTAACCTCTGATTTTCTGCAGCTTACTTCGGATGAGGAAGTTTTTTTCCTGGAACGTCTTCTTCTGGCTGACAGTATTCCGGTTATTGATGTTCACACCTGGCTCCCCACACGGCTTTTCCCGGATTTTGATCCGAACGCTGTAGAAAACGGTTCTTTTTTTGAATATATCAAAAACACCTACCGCTGTACGATCGCAGAATCCAGCCGCAG
Organism: Blautia sp. 2227st1_G12_2227SCRN_220401; assembly: GCF_039062885.1. Classification (NCBI taxonomy): domain Bacteria; kingdom Bacillati; phylum Bacillota; class Clostridia; order Lachnospirales; family Lachnospiraceae; genus Blautia; species Blautia sp. 2227st1_G12_2227SCRN_220401. The sequence goes on from NZ_JBCLNI010000012.1 coordinate 71,352, forward strand.
CACTATTTCTGTTACTGCAGCCTCCCCGGATATGGCAAAAACTTTGCGTCTGTCTTCCGGTGATCCCGTGCTGATCCTGGATTCCTATATGGAAGCTCCTGATGGAAAACCGCTTTACATCAGCCGTGAATACATTGCAGGTTCCCGCTATACGATTTCATTTTGAAGAATCAAAAAACGGCACAGAAGTGTTATGCTGCCAATACAGCAGCATCCACCTCTGTGCCAGTATTTATTTATCCAAAAATATTACTGTTCACTCCGTTCTCCGTAACACGCTTCGCGATACACAAAATTTACCCTTTATCTTTTCAAGACTCCGATCCATCACTGCCTGTCATCTGTGCCTCAATGGCCTTTCCAAGGCGGTTATAGATCGTCACCGCATCCTCCACATGGAGTGGGCTTCCGGTATTTCCCGATGCGCCTGCCGTTACCAGTATGTATTCCCTGTCGTAGACCTCTGCAAAGCTTGCAAGACACAGACCCGCCTCACTGGTATATCCTGTCTTGCCGCCCAGGATCTTGCCGCCGGTAACGGAAGGGTCAGAAAGATTTTTGAACATGGTACTGTAATATGTGATCCCGCTGGGATGGATATTCGTCACTCCTGTAGAATGCCGCGGACTCTCAATGATCTCTCTGAACGTATCGTTCCGAAGCGCATACCTAAGCAGCACCGCAATATCTCTCACTGTACTGTAATGATCCGGATCATGAAGCCCTGTCGTATCACAGAAATGTGTACCATTCATTCCAATCCTCTGTGCCTTCTTATTCATCAGCTCCACAAATCCATCCCTGGAACCGCCTACGGTATCCGCCAGTGCGATACAACACTCCGCACCGGATGGCAGCATGGCACCATAAAGAAGATCGATGGCCCGCACGGTCTCACCGGGCTGAAAGCCTGCCTGGGTGGCATCCTGCTCATAAAGCCCCTGGAACATTTCCTGGGTCAGAGTGATCTCCTGATCCAGATCATCCAGGTTCTCAATAGCCACGATCACCGTCATGATCTTCGTCATGGAAGCCGGATAGATTTTCTCATCACCCTTCATATTTCCGATGATCTTTCCGCCTTTTACCTGCATCAGCACTGCGTAGGGACTGTTGATACCGCTCATCTCAAGCTTACGGACAACCGGTCTCTGCAGAGACTCCATCCAGTCACCTACCCCTTTATTCCAGCCGATGATCACTACAAGTGTCAGGATCACGATAGCCTCTACCACCAGGCAGAGTATCATTTTTATTTTGTTTACCTGTTTTTTTATTTTCTTCGCTTTACGCTTTTTTGATCTCAATTTATACTCCCTGTTCCGACAAATTCATCTGTAAGTTTTACTTACAGAAACGTTTTCCCCATCTTTTTTATATTAACATGATTATTATTTTCTTCTGTAATATCTATATGAAAAAGCTCTGATGAGCTTTCGTTCTGTTATAACTCTGTTTGTGCCTTATTGTAGGATTTTTGCCCCCAAAAATCAAGGTGTATAAATGTATAAAAAAATACCCCATACAAAGTTTCCTCTGTACAGGGTATTTAAAATTTATTACTGAGCTAATTTAATCGGGTTAAGCTTAACACCAGGTCCCATTGTCGGAGCGATTGTAACGCTCTTCAGATACTGACCTTTCAGTGTGCTAGGTCTAGCCTTTGTGATAGCTCCCATAAGCGTCTGGAAGTTGTCGCTTAACTGCTCCTCGGTAAAGGAAGCCTTTCCGATCGGAACATGGATGATGTTGGATTTGTCAAGACGATACTCGATCTTACCTGCTTTAATGTCGTTAACAGCTTTTGTTACGTCCATTGTTACAGTACCAGCTTTCGGGTTTGGCATTAAACCTTTCGGTCCAAGTACACGACCAAGACGACCTACAACGCCCATCATATCCGGTGTTGCAACTACAACGTCAAAGTCAAGCCATCCCTCGTTCTGGATCTTCGGAATGAGGTCCTCAGCTCCTACGAAGTCTGCTCCTGCTGCCTTTGCCTCTTCTGCCTTAGCATCTTTAGCAAATACAAGTACACGAACTTTTTTACCTGTTCCGTGTGGCAGAACAACTGCTCCACGGATCTGCTGATCTGCGTGACGTCCATCGCAGCCTGTACGGATGTGAACTTCGATGGTCTCGTCGAACTTAGCTACAGCTGCTTTTTTAACAAGGCTGATAGCCTCTGGTGCATCATATAATGTTGCGCGGTCTACTGCTTTCGCAGCTTCCACATATTTCTTTCCTCGTTTCATTTCTATAACCTCCTGTGGTATTTGCGGGGAAAAGCCCTCCCACTTGAAAATTTCACTTTTTCTACGGGAACCCCGAACTTAAGCTTCGGTATTTATTAGTCTACGACTTCGATTCCCATACTTCTTGCTGTACCGGCGATCATGCTCATAGCAGCCTCGATGGATGCTGCATTGAGGTCTTTCATCTTCAGCTCAGCGATCTCCTGAACCTGTGCCTTAGTAACTTTAGCTACTTTGGTCTTGTTCGGTGTACCGGAACCAGATTTGATGTTTGCAGCTTTCTTAAGAAGAACTGCTGCCGGCGGAGTCTTGGTTATGAAGCTGAAACTTCTGTCAGCGTAAACAGTGATGACAACCGGGATGATAAGATCTCCCTGATCAGCTGTTCTTGCGTTGAACTCCTTAGTAAACTGTACGATGTTTACACCATGCTGTCCAAGAGCCGGACCTACAGGTGGTGCTGGAGTTGCTTTACCAGCCGGAATCTGTAATTTAATATATCCTGTTACTTTCTTTGCCATTTTCGGCACCTCCTATGTGGTATTGGCGGGGGTGTGTCCCTCCCACTTGCTGTTACCTTGTTTTTGAATTACTCAGCTTTTTTGATTTCTGTGAAACTTATTTCTACCGGTGTTTCACGACCGAAAAGCTCAACATTGATCGTTACCGTCTGTTTCTGCATGTTGATACCTGTGATCACACCTGCGGTATCTTTCCATGCACCACCGGTAACGACTACCATGTCGCCCTCTGCGAAGTCCACTTCGATATCCGGTTTCTGGATACCAAGCGGCATCATTTCCTCTTCTGTAAGAGGCACAGGCTTTGATCCCGGTCCTACGAATCCTGTAACACCGCGGGTATTACGGACAACGTACCAGGTATCGTCATTCATCACCATATTGAGAAGCACATAGCCTGGAAACATCTTTTTCTGAACCTGTCTTGAGGTTCCGTTCTTCATCTCCACTACATCCTGCAGCGGAACACGTACCTCCAGGATCTGGTCTTCCAGGTGTCTGTTCTCGATCGTCTTTTCAATGTTGGCTTTTACCTTGTTCTCATACCCGGAATAGGTATGGACAACGTACCATTTTGCTGCTTCTGACATATAATCACCTTGTCCTTACTTCATTAAGAAATTAATGAATTCCAGAATTCCGGAATCCATTACACTGATAACCACTGCCAGGATGATCGTGATGATCACGACCACAACAGTCTGCTTTGCCAGTGTGGGACGGTCTGTCCAGACAATCTTCTCAAATTCTGACTGAAGTCCCTGAAACCAACTTTTCTTCTGCGGCTTATCCTCAGATTTCTGTTTTTCCATAGCATAACCTCACAAATCTCTGTGATTACTTTGTTTCCTTGTGCAGAGTGTGTGTATGACAGAACTTACAATATTTCTTGGTCTCCATTCTCTCAGGATGGTTCTTTTTCTCCTTCGTCATATTGTAGTTACGCTGCTTGCACTCGGTGCATGCTAATGTAATCTTAACGCGCACAACTTCCACCTCCAGTGTTTTCATTTGCATGGTCTTCTATGCCGCCCGGAACGTATATCCGTCGTCATTTTCGGGCATAAAAAAAAGACCTAACTTCCATGTCGCTCGTCAATTTTATCACAGAGCAGGTGTGCAAGTCAAGCCTTTTTCGCTTAAATATAAAGAATTTCACAGATTCCGTACGGACGTCTCAAGTGCGCAAACCCGATTCTGCTTCGCTGCATTTCGTTTTCGGGACGTCGCCCCTGTACAGAAAGTAATAAGAAGCCCCTTATGTGCAGGCACAACATGTCTTCTTCTGTCTTCCTGCACACTTTCAACTTCTATTAAAAGTAGTCATAACCACCGTGGATATCCACCACACTGCCGTTCATATATCCGTTAGACAGCACTGCATAAGCCATATCCGCCACTTCCTCCACAGTTCCAAACCTGTGGAGTGCGATCTTCCGGTTGATACGGTCGTAGCTCTCCTGGGTGCGGGCGCTGTGCCACGGAGTTTCGATGAAGCCAGGTGCAATAGCGTTGACTGTGATGCCCTTTGGCTCAAATTCCTTTACCAGGGATCTTGTCAGGAAATGGATGGCTGCCTTGGTGACTCCATATACAAGGGAGGAAGAATACGCCTGCTGTCCTGCATAGGAACCGGTAAAAAGCACACTGCCGCCCTCTACCATCATGGATCTCAGCTCTTTTACCATAAATACAGGTACGGAAAGATTGGTGTTTACGATCCGTGTCCACTCCTCAAAGCTGTAGTCTTCATATTTTGCGTAGGTGCTGATGCCGGCATTGCTTACAAGCCAGTCAATATGGTCTGTCTGCTTTTTCAGCTCCTCCACAAAAACCATCATCTCTTCATAGGAAGACATATCTGCCTTTATCAAAGTCACCTGAGATCTTTTTTCCTCAGGAAGGCTCTCCTGAAACGACAGTGCCTTCTTCTCATCATGTCCATATGTTACGAAGATCCTGTCAGTTTTTGCCGACTCTGCCAGGATCTTTTCGGCGATTCCTCTTCCGATTCCGGAGGTACCGCCTGTGATCACAGTTATTTTTCCCATTTTACAGCTCCATCAGTTCATCAAATATCGGTTTCGGTATATAAGGCTGCTGATTGTGGATCGGCTCGCCCAGACAGGTCTTCGGGTATGCGTAGGTTCCATGCTCCAGCATGATCTCCAGAAGCTCCGGCCCGTTCTGCTCCAGGAATCCACCGGCATATTTTTCCACGTCTTCTCCCTGGATGCGCTTTGCAGGAATTCCGTAGGCCTGCGCCACATCTGTAAAATCGCAGGATGAAAATCCGCTGCCATCGGAGGTATCCGCATATACACAGTCAAAATAATCTCTCTGAAGATGACGGATCATTCCCAGCGCCTCATTATTCATTACGATCATCTTCACCGGGATATTCTCGCGCTTCACCCACTGCAGCTCCTGGATATTCATCTGGAAGGCTCCGTCTCCACAGATACATGCCACCGGCTTGCCGGTAGCATAATAAGCTCCGATAGCCGCCGGAAGTGCATATCCCATAGCACCATGTCCGCCGGAAAAAAGTGTCTTCTGCCCCTGCTGATTGTGGAAGGACTGATAGCTCCAGACCATATGCTGTCCCACATCCACAGCAACCGCTCCGGTATCGGAAAGCTGATCACTCAAGTATGCGATCATGCGGTTCGGATAACGCTGCGGTGTCTCATCGTCCACTTTCCAGAGTTCCTTACGGATCTTCTGGCAGACAGCAAGCCATTCCTCATAGGAACCGATCTGTGCCTGCTGCTCTGTCAGCTTACGCACCACAGTCTCTGCGCTGACGCAAAAGCATTTCTCACCTTCTCTTCCCTCATGGATCTCTCTTTGAAGATTATAAGGATCAATATCCACACGGATGATTTCGGCATTCTTCGCAAACTCATGAACCTTAGTACCAATCTGACGGGTACACAGGGAAATTCCAAAGCAGAGCAGAAGATCGCTTTTTGCATTGGCGATCATATTTGCATACCGGTGTCCGTAGGCACCTCCGATGCACCCGAAGTTCAAAGGATCATCAAAGCTCAGCGCGGACCGGGCAAGTACGCTTGTGATCACCGGAATGTGATGGGCACGCGCCAGATCTGTGAGCATTTTTTCTGCTTCTCCGGAAGCTCCGTGACCGATCATAAATACCGGCCGTTTTGCAGTCCTGATCTTATTCAGAATATATTCTGCCGCCTCTGCTCCATCAGAAGAATCCGCCTTTGCAACTGCATCCCTGTAAAAGGCTGCCCCGTTTTCCGGATCATTTTTTCCATATACAGCTGTCTCGATCTCTTCCTCGGAAAATTCCATATCATAAACCGGATCTTCCACCTCGCCTCTCTGCACGTTCATAGGAAGATCGATAAGAACCGGCCCTTTCCGTCCTGTATTGGCGATCTGCCATGCAAGATTCAGTTCACGAACGATATTTTTCGGATCACGGACCTGCACCGCGTACTTGGTTACCGGCTTTGCCATGGAAACCATATCGATTTCCTGAAAGCCCTGCTGACGAAGGCCTGTAATACCGGAATATTCATAGGTATTCAGCTGTCCGGTGATAAAGATCACCGGAAGAGAATCGAAATACGCATCTGCCACACCGGAAAGCAGATTGGCAGCTCCCGGACCACTGGTGGCATAGGCACAGCCGCAGGCATTCTTTGCCTGAGCATAACCGCAGGCGGCAAAAGCAGCTCCCTGCTCATGATAGCTGGAATGACTTCTTACATGGGGATTCTTCTCAATGGAATCTACCAGATGTGCGATCATGGTTCCCTGGTATCCAAAGAAATCATGGATCCCTTTTTTCTGCAAAAATTCCACAACATAATCTGTAAGCTTGACCTTAGACATATTTTTTTACCTTCTCCATATACGAGATCCTTCCTGTTTTTTCCAGATACTTAAGATACAGGTCAAAAACCTCCGGATCTGTTTCAAATGCTTCTTCATATTTCAGACAGCGATCGTTCATCCTGGTATATCCCGCAAATGCTTTTTCCAGTTCCACATAATCTTCATTTTTGAAGAGATTCCGGATATAGCTGAGCTTTTTGCGATAAGCCAGTGCACAGGTATATTTTTCCCCGCAGAATTTTGCATAATCCCAGCACTGTGCAAGATATTCCCGGTAATTCATTCCAAACTGCCTGCGCTTTTCCCTTTTCTTCCTGACAGAAGCAAATTTCTTCAGTTCCTTTGACTGCTGCAGAAATTCCTCGCATGGGATCAGTGTGCTGCACACCACCAGCGAGCCGGGAACATATTTTTCCATTGACTTATTTCGATAATTTTTGCCGTAGGCCCGGGTGAGATAGCTGTCTGTGTTTCCCGGGACCATAAAGGATTCTCCTCCAAGCATTGCCTCCCCGGGATTTTCAAAAATATGCGCAGGAAAATAAAGATTCTGGTCAAAATATCGGAGTACATATGTTTTTGCGCCATCCTGCGGCTGCCGGAGCAGATCCCGGAATATGCTCTTTGCCAGCCAGCCTCGTCCGCAAAGGGAAAGGACTCGCACCATCCAGATACATCCCAGCTCACGCCGGTTCCGCCACTTGCCTTTTTTTCCGTAGATCCTCTTCCATCCCTCTTCGCGCATACGGTTCCAGAGATATTTTCCCTTTGGACCATATTCACACTGCAGCGGAAGGATATTGATCCCCAGTCCCGGATGTTTGTATTTTCCATACTCGTCCAGCTTATAAAACAATGTATCTTTATCTGTATAACGCAGAAAAAATCCGGGGAAACGGCTGTTATTCTCCATAGATTCCAGAGTTCTGCGCAACTCTGGTTCTTCGTCAAAGATATTTTTAAACCGGGCCATATCACCGGTCTTCATATAAATATCATTGCTTGCCGGATTCATGGGAAAAGGGCGCTCCGTTACCGCACAGAGGGTAAGATACGGAGAAAGATAATATGTGATCTTATTTTTTCTGCATATGATATCTATTTCTTTTAGAAGTTCCAGTACTTTCTGCTGTTCTCTGTTCAATACACTCTGCCTCGTTTCTGTTGATCTGTCATTACAGGATCCGCTTCAGAAGCTCCTGAAGCTCCTCCTGACTTTTATACTTATCCAGCCAGCTGTTCAGAAATTCTGTCACGTCTGCCTTCTTTGCGAAAAATCCGGTACGCCGGCTTCCATCGTAAAGATCCTCCAGGAAAATCCTGGAAATCTCATTTTTTATATAGGGATGCGGCTCATGATCCAATGCAAGGAAATAATTTTCGAAGGCTTCCCGGGTACGCCCCTGTTTCTTCCGGATATCTCCCAGAAGCTTGTATACCTCTCCCTGCCATTCCTTATGAACCAGAAAGCTGCGGATCTCCTCTGCCAGATATTCCATCTCGCCCTCTTCCTCACTGCACAGGATCCTGGTACGGCCCTCTGCCAGTGCTTTGGGATAGCCGAATCTCTGCCATGCACAGGTAAGTGCCTCTTTGTACACTGGCTCCTCAAGGGTTCCCTCCCTTGGAGAATTACCGGTGATCCCCAGTTCTTTGCAAAGCTCTCTCACCAGCTCTTCCAGCTCCCCTTTTGTACGGACGGAATATACCTTCGCAAGATAAAGAGCGCCTCTGATCTCCTCATCCTCCGGCATCAGTCTGCTCCAAAATTCCATCAGAGAGAGTGCTTCTGATCTTCTCTGGCTTACAAGCAGATCCCGACAGTCCCGGATCGCCTGGGACTTCTGTTTTTTCAGGAATTTATCCAGTTCCAGCTGCACAATGCCATTATTGGTGCATTCTCTGGCTTTCAGATACTCTGCCATTGCTTCGTTCCGGAGGCCCTTTTTCCAGAGAAGATCCCCCCTATATTTCATAAAATATCCATCCTGGGGAAATACTCTCAGGCAGTAAGACAGAAATTTCTCCGCTTCCGAAGCATTCTGCGGTCCTTCCAGGCGCTCCATCACAAACCGACATTTAAATTTCAGGAATCCCGGAGCATCCGGATATTTTCTGAGAAGATCATCCACGATCGCCTCTGCTTCCTGCATTTCTTTAAATTCATAGTGGCTGGCTGCTTTTCGGAAACGGCGGATATCCTCCACTGTCTGCTCCATTTCCGGAGTAAGATGATCCATTTTCTTGCGTACCTCGTACATACGGTATGCCTTGGAAACACGCTCCTGATAGATCAGTGTCAGCATAGCCGCCTGAAAAGCCTTATCCTCCAGCGGGATCAGGATCGGATGATAGAACGGACGGATCCCGTTAAAATCCTCACGCCCGATAAACTCCATGCTGAGCTGTACACGGTAATACTCCTCAAAGATCTCACCAAGCACATCATATCTTCTCTCTTTCAGCAGGGTCTCCGCTGTTTTTTCGGATCTCATCAGCCGGGCAGACACATCCCGGGCTACAACACCGGCTTTGATCCTTCTTCGTCTGTCATCCTGTTTATGGTCTCCCTTTGCCATAAGAAGGCAGTAGAATTTGCGGAAAAGCATCTGTCTGCGGATACGTTTTTTGTCGATCCTTGGCATATATTCATCCCGCACCTCCTGATAGCTGGCGCCCGGAACATCAACAGACTCATGAGATTCTCTTTCCCCATGAGGCGGTATATAGGACCATTCGTCCCCGTAATGCCAGATCAGATAATCACTGGTCCTGTGAGGGATCATAACCTTTTCGCCCTCGAAGTCCATATATTTTACAGGGAACATCATATCCTTGTCAAAAAGAAACGGGCAGCCTCCCCATCGCATGGCATAGCGGCTGCACTCCTCTTCTTTATAAGAAAACATGATCTTCTCCAATTTCTTTAAGGTTCTGTCCTTTCCGCAGAAGGTATAGCGGAAAAGCCAGTACAGATACCGCCAGGGAGAAATTTCCCATCTGACTCCCACGACCATGCTGATATTCAGAAGTTCCGTATAGATCATCATATGGTCCCGGTATTTCTCATACTCACGGTCATCATCCGGAATGGGATCCAGAGTCAGTACGTCAATGATCTCACCAGCCTTGTCGTCCCCTATGATCTGATGCTTGTGGATCGCACAGGTATCCGTACTTCCGTAGCGCGGAAAACCGTTGGTATAATTACGATCCACTTCTGCACAATAAACCGCCCGGTTCGGCGGCATCTCGTTCTGACATATTTCTACAAATTTATCCCAGTCACTTTTGGGCATGTAAATGTCCACATCATCGTCCCATGGGATAAAGCCTTCATTTCGAAGAACACCGATCAGAGTACCTCCGGCCATTACATATCTAAGATCATGCTTTTTGCAGATCGCGTCAACCTCCCGGAAGAGCTGCAAAAGAAGCTTCTGTTTTTCTGTCATCTGTCAACCTCTTTGATTAATTATTTTCAAAAGCTCAGCCAGAGTTTCTGATTCTTCATAAAAAAATCTCGTACATTCTGTCCGTCTGTCACGAATCATGATGACCAGCTCCTGAAGCAGATAGCGAAGACCATTTCCCTCAAAATTAAAGCTGTAGCGTTTCAGGAATTCCTGACCTTCTATTTTGGCTTCAAAATATCCGGTATTCCACCAGTCACCGGGTACGGTGATACGCCCCCTGGTTCCGATGATCGCAAGCTCGTTTTCCACATCCACCGTTGTTCCAATCTCAATGGTCGCCAGTGCCCGGAGATACTTCATCGTGATCATATCATAAATAAAGCAGCCGTCACTGCTTTTCACCGCATTGCTCTTCACCTCCAGGTAATCCTTACCGAGAAGCTTGATGCATGCACACAGCGCCTGGCTGACTGTTTCGCTGAAATTTTTTCCGCCCTCAAAATCATCCTGAGAAATCGCGCATTTTACAGCTACCACATCTCCCACAAGCGCTCCATGTGTCAGCCAGACAAGCTGCGTAAACGCGCGCAGATAGACCATGGTAAGCTTCTCTACCAGAACAACCTGATGTGCCTTTGCCAGTGCAAACAGCTCTCTTATCTCTTCCGGCTCCAGAGCCATAGGCGTGTCACTGATCACATATTTATCACATTCCAGTGCCTTTCGGATATAATCTGCCCTGTTTTTCAGACCGGATCGGATATAAATGATATCCAGTCCTTCCAGAAACTGTCCGTAATCTGTACCATAAGAGTCAAGTTCGTATCTGTCACAGAATTCTCTCGCAACAAAAACGTCCTCGGAATACACACTCTCTACATGCAGTCCGCTGACATACTTGGACTCCATCACCATTTCGTTGTCCTCTGTATCATCCGTAACAATGCCCATGCTGTAGATCATACCCTCACTTCTGAGCTTGGTACTGGAAATATTTTTGGTACGTTCCAGATAAACGACCTCACAGTAATTCTTCAGATAATCAAATTTGCCACGCCAGTCCGAACCGACTACCAGAAGGTCGATATTGTATTTTGTAATGTCATTTAGCTTCTGCCCCTGATATTCCTCTACAATGATCTCATCCGCAAAACCAGTCTTGCGGACATTTTCGATACGCTTCAGAAGGCTGTCCTGTACATTCAGCTTGCCGCGTTCGATATCATAGCTTTCACTGGTGACACCCACAACAAGATAATCCCCCAGCTCCCTGGCTCTTTTCAGAATATTGTAATGTCCCTGGTGGAACAGATCAAAGGTACCGTAAGTAATGACTTTTTTCATTATTAATTTAATCCTGCGCTTTCTCTTCTTTATTTTTCAAAAGCACTTCCATTTCCCCCTGCGGTTCTGTGATCTTTAATATATCATCCAGGTCCTGGAGCTGCTCAAATTCCTGTGGAGCTCCGGCATCATCCATGCCTTCCTCCATCTCAAGATCCTCATCTACAAAGAAATCCTCGCCACGGATTTCTTCCGTCTCTTCTGTCTCATGTTCCAGTACAGCCGCCACATCGTCCTTCACCTTACGTGCATCCTCCTCGTCCAGAGTTGCCGCAAGCTCCTCAATGGCTTTCTTTCTTTTCAGTATGATCTCATAACGGTCATCTTCATCATATTCATCCTCAAGTCCTTCATCCTGCACCTGCCTCTCACGTTTGAACAGAATAAATGTAAGCAGGTTCAGTACCCCTCCGTAGAGGAAAGATACCGGCTTGCTTCCAAGGATCAGCACAAGCATCCAGGATACTCCGAAAAGCACCCAGACATTCAGCATCTGCGGGATGCTGAGAAGAAGCAGGCCGTTGAGTACGATCATGATCGGATAATGGAAAAAATAAATCCCCATGGTATTTCTTCCAACAAAGGTAACCGGCAGCTTCACATCCGGGATCAATGCCAGAAACGTCAGCACCAGCACAAAAGATACCAGATACATCAGAAGGCGGATCAGCATTCCTGTGATATCATCCATTCCCGATAACTGATACGTATGATTCCCACGGAAAATATCTACCGGGATCTCATTGGCGATCATAAAATTCGGAACTGCATACAAAAGCAGGGCTGAAACCAGGAGCAGGATCCATTTACCCTTGAATTTACGGACCACGTCTGTGTAATCACTCTTCCACAGATAGCCTGCCACAAAAAACGGAAAAAATACAACAATCCTGGAGCTTGAAAGATAAGTCGTAAATTCCGGTCTTGTTCCTGCCCACAATGCAAAAATAATGCTCAGAGGCACGATAAAACGTATCTTGCCAAGTGCTTCGATAGTCAGCCTGTAGATAAACAGTGCCAACACATACCACATAACTGTTCCGGACGGACGGAGCAGCTCATAATCCATGCTTCTGCCGGTCCAGATATAAGCATACCAGGTCAGACTGTATCCAAGAATATAAGGGATCAGCAGATTCTTCACATTCTTCAGTACATCCTGTGGCTTCTTGGAAAGATATCCAGATATAAAAATAAAAGCAGGCATGTGAAAAATGGTGATCCCATACCATACATAACGCACCACCATGTCCACCTTGACCAGCTGAAATGCGATCAGATGATTAAATACGACAAGAAAGATCAGTACTACTTTAATGTTATCGACCAGGTAAGAATACGGAACTCCCTGGCTATCCGTTCTCTGTTTCATTTGTTTCCACCTTGTAATATTTGATAAAAGTATGAATAAATAATAACATATATTTATGAATTTGGAAATAAAGAATTAATATATGTCAGAATTATTCACCTCTTCCAGAATTTTTCAACGGTATTTCCATATCCCGTGGAGCGCATAGGAAACAAAGAAAAACAGACTCTTCAGCGGACCATATCCCACATACCGATACACCTGATAAGTCATTGCCGCAGACTTCAGCTTATTTCTGGATTTTCCCCCTTCACTGAGCCGGTATTTCAGGTAAGGTCTGTTGATCCCTGCTGCAAATCCTCCCTTTCCCAATATCCGGAGCCAGGTAATGTAATCTTCATGACTGTCATCATGCTCCATTGGAAACGCAAGTGCATCTTCTCTGCGTAGCAATACGGAAGAACAGTTGATGCTGTTATGCTTCAGAAGCTCCCTGTATGTGATCCGTTCCTTTACCGGAATATATTTGCCGGTAGTGCGCCCATCCGGCGTCATCAGTTCTCTTCCGGTGGAGCAGATCGCACAGCCGGTCTGTTCCATAACCTCTGTCTGGGCTTTCAGCTTGCCCTTTTCCCACCAGTCATCCGCATCCAAAAATGCGATATATTTTCCCCGGGCTTCCTTTACGCCCCGGTTTCTGGAACGGGCAGCCCCCATATTCTGTTCATTTCGGATATAACGGATCTTTCCGCTGTCCATATATTTCATTACAGCAAGCTCTGTGCCGTCTGCAGAACAGTCATCAATGACCAGCACTTCTACCGGAACCTCCTGTCCCAGTGCTGATTCGATCGCTTTTCCAATATATCTTTCCCCGTTATATACGGGCATCACTACGGAAACCAACGGCTTTTCCATAAAAACAACCTCCGTCCTCTCTATCCACAAAATGCGCGTCAGGATGATCTGCCGCAGCCTGACACGCATTTCGTTTCGTTACTTATTTTTTGTCTTCGGAATCCTTAAGAGCGTTCTTCTGATTATCATCCACGCCCTCGGAAACTTCTTTCTGGAAAAAGATCTTTACAGTCATAAACAGAAGCTTGATATCCAGAAGGAATGAATAATTTTCAATATAAAACAGATCCAGCTTCAGCTTATCATACGGTGTGGTGTTATATTTGCCATATACCTGAGCATAACCGGTCAGTCCGGCTTTTACCTTAAGACGATAGTGGAATTCCGGGATTTCCTGCTCATATTCCTGCATGATCACATCTCGTTCCGGACGTGGACCTACCAGAGACATATCACCCATAAACACGTTAAACAGCTGGGGAAGCTCATCCAGATGCAGGTTACGCAGAACATGTCCTACCGGTGTGATACGGGAATCGTGCTTGGATGCAAGACGCGCCCCGTTCTTCTCGGAATCCACACACATGCTTCGGAATTTCCGGATGCGGAATTCCTTTCCCTGATAGGTAAGACGATCCTGGAGATAAAATACCGGACCGCCGTCATAAGCCTTCACCGCAATGGCAATGATCAGCATGATGGGTGAGGATACGATGATCCCAAGTCCGGATACAATGATATCCAGAACTCTCTTGGCTGCACGCTGCTCCATGGAAAGTCCCTGATTCCTGCACATCAGAAGCGGCGTATCAAACAGATGGATCCTGTCTGTTCCAAGCAGGATGATATCGGAAATCTTCGGGCTCATATAGCAACGGATGGAATGAGAAAAACAGTATTTCAGATACTTGTTTCGGATCTGGGACGGAAGATCCCAGATGATCACGCCTTCATAATCTTCCATCATGGCATGGATCTTCTCTTCGCCCTCACGGATATGAACCTTACCGCTGATATCGTATTTATCCTTTCGGGTGTTCATCTTGTGGATCACATCACCGGGATCACGGTCTCCGTAGATCACCAGTAGCCTTCTGGCTCCGTACAGTCTGGAGTAAATATACCTGGAGCCCCAGATCCACAGTACCGTCACAACAAGCTGGACTCCGGTCATTTCGATCACCGGTCTGGCCGACATAAACCATCTGTTGATCAGTGTGATCTGAAAATACGTCACAACATTGGTACAGATCGTTGCCAGCGTCAGTGAATAAAATACATCGATCCTCTTCAGATAGCCTACCTTCAGACCTCCGTAAAGCTTGGCAAACATCAGATAGATCAGCGCATAGATCAGGATCATTACCCAGTTACCTTTTCTCCAGAATGGCTTCAGGATCAGGTCACTGTAAAAATCATACCATACATAAGCAAAGATCGCTGCCTGTGCGATTACGATCAGACTTGCCAGACAAAATACCACAAATCTCTTATAATCTTCTCTTTTACTTCTATTCACAGATTTTTCTTCCTTCCTGAGGAGTAGATATTAACTTCATCATTATAGCCAATATATACTCTTACGTCCAGAGATTCCTCTGATTTTTCTCCTGATATTTTCCTGTCAGGATGTTTTTTTCCGTGACTATAGCAAAAATCCCCAGGAGCTTACCCGGGGATTTTTGGCTGTATATATTTATTTTTCTTTTTCAGTTTCCACGCCTTTTCGAATTATTCATTCACCAGGTTATACTCTTCGATGGATTTGTTGATGGAATCTGCCATGTTTTTCACAGCTGTATCCACATCCTCTTTTCCGTTGAGCATGCTCTCAATCTCGGATTCCACGGTAGCTCTTGCCTCCGGAAATACACTTAACAGAGCACCTACATAGTCGGCGGAAGAATCATGGAGCTGGTCGATCGCTGTCTGGAACTGCGGATATTTTGCAACATTATCCTTAAATACCTGCTCTTCCTGAGCTTTTACAGTTACAGGGAAATATCCGGTCTGTGCGTTCCAGTAAGCCTGAGACTCCGGAGAAATCAGGAATTTTACGAACTCCCATGTTGCACGAAGCTTTTTCGGATCATTGTTGTTCAGTGTCCAAAGAGATGCACCTCCGATGGAAACACCGCCCTCGTCACTGGATTTGATCTTCGGGAAGTATGCAGTACCAACCTCAAATTTTCCGTTTACATCCTGAAGGATCTGTTTCAGGGAAGCTGTGGAGCCAAGTGTGATCGCAGATTTTCCTGCAGAAAAATCTGCCAGACCTGCATCGCCACCCTTTCCTACGACCGGTGCGAAGCCCTTGTCGTTAAGATCCTTCCATGCTGTAAGGATATTCTTTGCAGCATCATTCTCGTCAAAAGCAACAGCTGTAGCAGCCTCTTTACGTCCGTTTCCGTTGTTTGCATACTCAAGGCCCTGCTTTCCGATAAACTGCTCGAAGAACCATCCGTAGATTCCAAGAGACATTACCTCGCCTGCGCCGCCTTTGTCCAGAAGATCCTGTCCGATCTCACCGATGCCCTCCAGGCTGTCCGGAATTTCTGTGATGCCTGCTTTATCAAACATGTCCTTGTTGTAATACATGATCGGTGTGGAAGAGTTGAACGGCATGGAGTACAGCTCATTGTCGATGGTGTAGTATGCAGCCAGGTTCGGCTCGATCTCAGATACATCGTAGCTGTCTGCGTCGATCATCTGCTGCATAGGCACGATCCATCCGGAATCGATCATGAATCTTGTTCCGATTTCATATACCTGTACAAGATCCGCACCCATGTTTCCGATCTGTGCACTTTTCAGCTTGTTCAGGGAATCATCATATTCACCCTGATACTGAGCATCTACAGTAATTCCGTATTCATTCTCATCGTTGAATTTTTTTACCAGTGTATCGATCGCCTCACCATTGACACCACCCATGGAATGCCAGAAGGTAATGGTAGTTCCGTCTACATCGGAAGCATCTGCCATTTCCACTTTTTCATCTGTGCCGGCATCTGCGGCGAATACAGTTACTCCGGAAAGAGAACCGATAGTCATTGCTGTGGTAAGGAAAGCTGCGATGATTTTTTTCTTCATAACTTTTTTCTCCTCTTGAAAAATTTTCTCTTTTTTCATTTTTTTATATAAGATGAACTGCCCGTCTTACGACTTTGCAGTATCTTTTTGCATTATTTTTCCCCTTACAGCAGGATGCTGCAGGGTTGCTGCCTGCTCCGATATCAGCCCTTGACTGCACCAGAGAACATTCCTCTGATCAGCTGCTTCTGTCCAACGATAAAGATGGAAATGGACGGAATGATGATCATAACAACGCCTGCGATCATCAGGGTGATGGACTGTGAATCCACACTATCCAGCATACTGATACCGATCTGAACGGTTCGCATATTGTTGGAGCCTGTTACAAGCAGCGGCCACATGTACATATTCCATGCGTTGATAAAGGTATACACTGCCATAGCGCCAATAGCGGATTTTGTCAGCGGAAGCAGGATCCTTACGATAAATTTCAGATTGCTGCAGCCGTCAAGCTTTGCCGATTCATACAGTGAGATCGGGAAAGTCATGTAAAACTGACGGAACAGGAAAATTCCCATTGCGGATGTAAGGTAAGGCACGATCAGTACCTGATAAGTATCCAGCATTCCCCAGCTTGATACCGTCAGGTAGTTGGAAATGATCGTTGCCTCTCCCGGAACCATCATGGTTGCCATCACAACCATGAAGAGAATACCTTTTCCTTTGAATTCCAGGAAAGAAAACGCAAAAGCAGCAAGAGAACAGGTAATGATCTGTCCGATGGTAATGCATCCCGCCATGATAAAGGAATTCAATATGAATCGGAGAAGTGGAACGGTGCGGAATGCATTGATAAAGTTGGAAAAGGTCGGATTCTTGGGAAAGAGATTCAACTCTGTAGTAAACAGTTCACTGGAAGGCATCAGTGCAATACTGATGGCATAAAGCAATGGAAGCAGGATCAGAACTGCAAACACCACATTTGCCGTAACACGGAGTGCTGTTCTTGTCCTTCTCTTTGCAAGAGCTTTTGCATTCATAGCTTTTTTCAGCTCCAGAAGCTCCTCTTTTGACATATTTCCCACTGCCGGGACTGCCATATTTTCCATCTGGCTCATCAGTAATTCACTCCCTTCTTCTCAATACGGAACATGATCAGTGTGATGATCATGATGATCACAAACAGGATAACCGACTGGGCTGCCGCACTTCCGAAGCGGTAGTTAAAAAACGCATCCCTGTAAATGGAATAAACAATAACATTGGTAGACTCATTAGGACCACCCTCTGTCAGGATCTTGATCTGTCCAAAGGACTGAAATGCCTGAATGATATTTACCACCAGTGTGTAAAACATGATCGGGGAAAGTCCCGGAAGCGTCAGGCTGAAAAACTGCTGCACACTGCTGGCTCCATCCACAGAAGCTCTCTCATAAATGGTCTCATCAATATTTCCGAGTCCTGCGGAAAAATACAGAAAATTGATCCCGCTGTTCAGCCACGCAGTAAGAATGGCTACGCAGATCAGAGCCGTGTTCGGATCGTTCAGCCAGTTGATATCCAGGCCGGTAAGCTTGTTCACAATGCCTACTGCCGGGTGGAGCATGATCTGGAAGATCATCGCTGCAGAGCTGGATGCAATAGCCATTGGCAGAGCATAGGATGTACTGAACACCCGGATTCCTGGAAACGCCTTGTTACAAAGCACTGCTGCGATCAGACCAAGAAGCATGCCGCCGACCACAACGATCAGCACAAAGATCAGCGTCACCTTCAAACTGTTGATAAAGGATGCTGACTGAAGCAGCTCTTTATAATTGCCCAGACCAACGTACAGCTTTGCCTGTCCCATCTTGTTGGTCTTGTAAAGACTTAAATAAATTGTTTTCACAAACGGATAAAACAGAAAAATTCCAAAAATAAGCATACAAGGCACCAGATATAAGTACGGTGTGATCTTGCTTTTGCTGTTATTTTCCATAACTATTTCTCCTCCTTGCATAATCAGATTCTATCTACAGGCTGATCTGCCTGTACTCAAGCTCTTCCGTGACATAAATTCATGACACAAAAATATTTTCTTCTGTCTCCGGATCAAACACATGGGCCTTCTCCATATCAAAATACAGAGAAACCTTCTCCCCTACCTGTGTCTGATTTTCCGGACTTAAGCGGACTGCCAGAGTTTTGCCCTGCTCATCAAAATAGAGGATCACTTCCGCTCCCAGCATCTCCCGGTTTACTACAGGCTCATCTACATCTACGCTTTCATTTTCAATACCAAGCTTTTTCGCCTCATCAAACTCGTAGATATCCTCCGGACGGATTCCAAGGATCACGTGTCTGCCGTTATATCTGTCTGCGATCTGTTTTCCTCTGGTTCCGTCCAGATAAACCTTTTTCACAGTTTTGGCATCATCCAGAAGAAGAGCCGTGCGATTATTTTCTTCTGCTTTTACCGTACACCGGAAAAAGTTCATGGACGGAGAACCAAGGAAACCTGCCACGAAAAGATTTACCGGATTGTCATAAATACTCTGCGGCGCTCCCACCTGCTGGATCAGACCATCCTTCATGACCACGATCTTAGTCCCAAGAGTCATGGCCTCTGTCTGGTCGTGCGTTACATAAATAATGGTGGTGTCCAGCTGTTTATGTAATTTCACAAGCTCCACACGCATCTGAGCACGGAGCTTTGCATCCAGGTTGGAAAGGGGCTCATCCATGAGAAAGGCTTTCGGCTTCCGAATAATTGCACTTCCAATGGCAACTCGCTGTTTCTGACCGCCGGAAAGAGCCGCCGGCCTCCGGTCAAGAAGCTGGTCGATCTCCAGGATCTTTGCCACCTCATGGACCTTTCTGTCGATCTCATCCTTCGGAAACTTACGGATCTTCAGGGCGTATGCCATATTTCCATAAACTGTCATGTTCGGATATAAGGCATAGTTCTGGAACACCATGGACATTCCCCTCTCCTTCGGTTCCAGATAATTGGAAAGCTCACCGTCGATCCACAGCTCACCGTCTGTGATCTCCTCCAAGCCTGCGATGATACGCAAAGTGGTGGATTTTCCACATCCGGACGGACCTACAAAGATCACAAACTCTTTATCATGTATATCAAGATTAAAATCCTTCACACCGTAATGCTCCGAATCAAATTGCTTACATACATTTCTAAGTGCAATTTCTGACATTACTTATCTCCTTTCTCTTCTCTCGCTCACATAGTTTGTAGTATAGGATTTTTCCGGCTGTTCAGATATCGTGGTTGAGATAAAGATTTGTGAATTATATGTTAAATTGTTTCAGAAATTATATGCAATTCCGTTAAATTCTTTCTCCAGAGTAAAATACCCATCGCGTTATGTTGCCACCTTCTTTCACCGCCATCTCTGTCCTACATCATATCTTCCAATTTTTATTACATTGATCACAACAGCTCTCTCCAATATGTCAGCAATATGGATATTTCCCGTCTCCTCGCATATCTGAATCAAATAAAAATAGAATATTCATATTTAATACTTGCCTCTCTTCCAGATAAATGCCAACTTTCAGGCTTTTATGATCACTTGATTTGTGCAATTTTTTATGTTGTTTTAATTTTTTCTGTAAAATCTCAAATATATGCTTTGTTTTTGTCTAATTTTACCCTTGAAGTTTTGTACATAAGTTAAACAATACAAAATATTGTTCTTAAATTTTCTAACTTTTTGTTAGCCACCTCGTCCGAGAAGTGCTATAATGATCCCAGTCAGAAAAGAAATGCAGAATTCGTGTTACTGCGAACAGCGCGAACAGCAACATTACCGGAATCCATGCATCAGGAGGAGGAATTTGACATGATCACATTGAAAGCAGAGAAAAGAAACCCGAATGTAAAAGCTAAAAAATTAAGACGTGAGGGTTACGTCACAGGAATTCTTAGTGGAAAAGAAATGAAAGAGCCTGTAGCACTTCAGTTTGACGGTGCCGAGGCAGCCAAATTCATTAAAGCAAATAAAGAAGGTACACAGATTTACCTGGACATCGAAGGCGAAAAAGTTGATGCCCTGGTAAAAAATATTGACTATAATCCAATTGAAAAACAGCTGATGGCTCTGGATTTCCAGGCACTGGTAGCCGGTGAGAAGGTTTCCACAACAGTCGCTGTCAAACTGGAGCACACCGACATGGTTCAGGGTATCGTTGAGCAGGAAATGGAAGAGATCCACTACAAAGCAGATCCGGCCAACCTTCTTGACACCATCGTCATCGACTTCAACGGCTATCCTGCAGACGTCCGTGATATCCATGTAAAAGACCTCCCGATCCCGGAAGGCAAACACGTCCACTTCATCACTCCTGAGGATGCAGTTGTTGTTCATATCGGTGAGTATGAGGCAGCTCCGGAAGAGGATGAGGACGCTGAAGCTGAGACAGAAGCATAATATATATAGTAATGATTCAGGGGATTGCCTGGTGGCAATCCCCTGTTTTTGTTTACATAATTCTAAGAATGTTATTTCATTTGTAATTTCTTTACCTCATCCAGCGGCAATTCATTTTCCCATAAAAGAGAAATAGCATACTCATCTATCCAATTCTTCAATAATTCTCTTATTCATATAATCATACGAATCCCAATTTTCTTTTCTGGTATTTATTTTTACCTGTTCGCAAATATATTTCAGCAGCCACAAAATATCTTCTACACTCCTGCCAGCTTGTTCTTTAACCCACTCTGGTGTAGCTGACACAATATTATGAGCTGCAATATTTCTGACATTCTGCTCAATTTCTACCAGACCTTTAGTTCTCTGTTTTAATAAATCATTTTTACATTTTTTCTCAATAATTGGTTGCAAATGGCTTGAATATACTATCCCATATCTAAATGGATAAAATTTTTCATTCATAATACCCAATACTTCTGTGCCATCTAATTTATATCTATCCCATTTTCTTTCTTTTTTCTTATAATACTGTGTAACATTAATTTCGCAAAATTGCTCAAGGACCATTTCCAGCAGATCAATGATTAATGGAGTAATTCCTCTGATAAAATCTGCATACTCTCCACGTTTTACTTTTAAATCTAAAGCTAACAGATATTCAAACAAGATTTTCTTTTTATTTTCTTGTCTCACTGCTGAAATAATTCCATTATTTTCTGGTAAAACTCTGTTCATTCTCTCCCAGTCCAAAACTGCTCTCGCATCTGCTGACTGTAACCACTTCCATGCCACAGGATTTAATTCATCCTTGATTTCCTTACCAACTGCCAGCGCTGCATGATAATCATAAGATAATAAGTGCTTTTTTATCATATCGATTTTCAGTAGCCGCATCAAATTCAGACACTTCACTTCCTGGCATCTGTTTTCTGCACTTTCCTCATTATCTTCATTCAGTTCCCAGTTCGCTTTAACATCATATTCGTCTCTTTCTTCATGTTCCAGATTACTTTTCTTCTGTGGAGTAGACACCTGTATTGGCAAAAATCTGTATTCCGCCAACGTTGCCATAATAAGCAGTGCGCTTTTCATACCAGGTGTTCCGGATGCCATATTAACTAATAACTGATCTTCTTTCTCTTTTTGTTCTTCAATTTCTGAAATAATTTTCCGGAATTCATCATAAAACACATCATACTGTTGAACATCTACCATATCAGGATTTTCAATTATATGTACTTCAAATTTGTGATTCAAAAAGTCCCCTAACAGATTCAGGGTTTCTACATATCTATTATCTTTTTTATGGTTCTCTGCCATTTCTTTGGATAAATACAGATATACAACATCTGGTTCATAATATCTGCATATATGAAGCATTGAACCATCATATAAATACTTTATCGGGTCTGTGTTTCCAATTGGTGAAAATAAATATTTTTTTCCCATTTTTTATACTCCCTTTTTTATATTTTTCATTAGAACTTATATTAAGATAATTTCTTCATCAAATTCTGGCACCTCTCCCCAGGAAATGACTTTTTCTCTTCCTGACACCTTATATATCCTGACGCTGTCTTCACATTTATCGATATAATGAGGAATTTCCTTAATCAATTTATTGTATCGTTGTTTTGTCAACATTGCTTCAAAAGCCGATTTTTGTACCCTTATTCCATAACCAGATAAAAGTTTGGCAAATTTTACTCTTTTTTTATTCTCTACAATATCATAAATGATCAGAATAAATTCCTTATCTGATTCCAACTCTTCTGATATCTGAAAATAATAGTCTTCATCATCGAATGGTAATTGGCTCATAAAGATTTGCATCCCCTTCTTCTATTGCTTTTGCCAGATGTTCCATTTGCAAAAAAATGCCTCTTCGAAAGCTTACTGCATAATCCACGTATTTTAAATATCGCACTTCTGTCTGGAATTTACGCTCCAACTTATTCAGATATATTTTCAGACCATCTCTCGTCAGATAACATCCTGGCTCATCCATGCTGAAATTAAAATGTTCTTTTTGTATTTCATGTCCATTGATCATGCTCATTGCGGTTGCATCTACAATTACTGCTCGCCACTCTTCCATCATATCACTTGCCAATGTTGGATGTTTTTCTGCATCCCTGTGAATAAAACCGAAATAAGGATTTAAGCCTCTCATTTCTATTTTACAATACACTTCATTCATTAATATTGAATAGCCTAAACTGATCATAGAATTAAATTCATCTCGTGGTGGTCTACGACTTCTTCCCTGAAAAGAAAACTCTTTATCAATGCAGGCTGCCAGTCCTTTAAAATAATATTTAGCCGCCTGTCCTTCAAAACCGATCATTTCCTCAATTCTATTACAAGTCATGATCTTATTTTTACAGATTGTCAGCATTTTTTGCTCTTCTTCCAGGTTAATCCCTCTGCTTTTTTCATATCGACGTAATACTACACTTTGATTTTTAATCTTTGCACAAAGAATCTTCATAGCAAGCGTTGCAGCAAATTCTGTATCATAAAGAGCACTTTGTTTTCTCTGTCTTGACACATTAACATGTCCTGTTGATATCAACCGGCCAAAATATTTTCCACCCTTCGAAAAATAGCTTACCGGAATCCCTCTGCTCATACATTCTTCCGCACACTGAGTTGTCATTTGTGAACGCCCCATGATCGTAATTCCATCTAAAGATTCAATTGGAATAAGACGTTTCATACCGTCCTTATAATTCACAGTACACTGATTTGCTTCAACTCCGATAGTCGCTCCATTTTCATTCACATACAAAAATCCCATTTTTCACCTCCGTATATTACATATTATCAATAAAGTTTATTATTCTGTGCTCGAATAAATGGATAGATATTTTCGTCCCCTGTCGGGGAATCACATTTCTCAATGGACATGGTGAAAGCACTTGGTGATAAGTTTGTAGAGTTTCTGTCCCCTGTCAGGGAACTACATTTCTCAATAATAAACAAATGTTTAATGCAAAACAAAAAAAGTTTCCGTCCTCTATCGGGGAACTACATTTCTCAATGGAACCCCAAGGACTGTTAGCTCAGCTGGTGGAGCAGTTTCCGTCCCCTATCGGGGAACTACATTTCTCAATTATGTGTTGTGATTATAGCATTAATTATCAGACACGTTTCCGTCCCCTGTCGGGGAACTACATTTCTCAATTAAACAGAGCAACATTGACCGGATTCGTAACTGAGTTTCCGTCCCCTGTCGGGGAACTACATTTCTCAATTGAGAAGGACTACGATGACCCGGAAGCATATGAGTGCAAAGTTTCCGTCCCCTGTCGGGGAACTACATTTCTCAATGATACTGTCTGAAATCTAATTCTTAAAGTTTCAAAATGTTTCCGTCCCCTGTCGGGGAACTACATTTCTCAATAATTACAGTTCCGACTTTCAAACTTGACAAAAAGGGTTTCCGTCCCCTGTCGGGGAACTACATTTCTCAATTTCCAGAAAGGAAATAAATTATGAAAAAATATATTATTACGTTTCCGTCCCCTGTCGGGGAACTACATTTCTCAATGATAATTTTGGAACTGAAGCGGTGACAGGTTATTGTTTCCGTCCCCTGTCGGGGAACTACATTTCTCAATTACTTGTTTTCTATCAATGATACATAAAAACAAGTCGTGGTTTCCGTCCCCTGTCGGGGAACTACATTTCTCAATCAGTAAAGCGCTCACTTTCCGATATCGAGAAAATCATGTTTCCGTCCCCTGTCGGGGAACTACATTTCTCAATTTGAAAAAGCTGAGCGTTGAAAACTATAAGAAAGTTTCCGTCCCCTGTCGGGGAACTACATTTCTCAATAGTAGACTGGTCGATAGTAGCAATCGTACTCAGCGTTTCCGTCCCCTGTCGGGGAACTACATTTCTCAATACAAAAAACACAACTTAAAATAGGAGGAAAACAAAGTTTCCGTCCCCTGTCGGGGAACTACATTTCTCAATCTTCCCAAAAGTATCAAATACGCCGGAGAATTAAGTTTCCGTCCCCTGTCGGGGAACTACATTTCTCAATGAGATTGTAAGTGTGGTTATAATGGCGTTATGTGGTTTCCGTCCCCTGTCGGGGAACTACATTTCTCAATAGTAAACGAAATACATAACGATTGTAAAAACTTTTCTAAAGTTTCCGTCCCCTGTCGGGGAACTACATTTCTCAATGGCTAAAAAGGAACTTGCAAAACGCAAGACAAGCGATTTCCGTCCCCTGTCGGGGAACTACATTTCTCAATGGGAAAGACCATAAGGGCAAATATATCTATCTGAATAATTTCCGTCCCCTGTCGGGGAACTACATTTCTCAATCCGGGAACACTAAAACAGAGGCAGAGCTGCGAATCAGATTTCCGTCCCCTGTCGGGGAACTACATTTCTCAATTAGAACAGGTTTCTCTGTGGATGATAGCGTCAATAAGCTATTTCCGTCCCCTGTCGGGGAACTACATTTCTCAATGAATTTCTTTCGGAAGTTCAAATCGAATATATTCCATTTCCGTCCCCTGTCGGGGAACTACATTTCTCAATACCATCCCTACAATCCCGCCACCAGTCTGGGCTCATGGTCGGGATTGCGTGGGAAAAATATTTTTGGAAAAATAAATAAAATTCATTCGCTTAAATCGGCAGCAAACTCAGTATTTAAGCCATGCGCGGCAAAATCCAAACAGATATTCTCTTTTATTAAGAAATATCAATTTCACATTGTCCCATCATATATTCTTTTCCCTGATAGCGGGTACATTTCAAAATATGTGGTGAAACCCTCATTCTTGTATCTTTATAATGTTTATGATCTTGTGGCACACCTGTTCTGTCAAAGATATCTTTTGTTATTTCAATACCTTCTCTTTCACCAAACATAGGATAAACAACCGTTTTTGAAACAAAACCACTTCCACCACCAAAAAATACTGTATTAGGTTTACCTCTGTCACATCTCGGAAATTTACTCTGGAACACCTGATAATACTGCTCATAAAACAATTTTACTGCATCCAAAATATCCTCAATTTTTAGATTACATTCTGTTTCATCTATTGTCAATGAGCTTTTTATCACAGTTCCAGGTTTAATACACTCTCTCAGAAGATTTAATGTTTTATATGATCCATCTACATGTTGTTCCCACTTCTGACATAAAACAATATCTTCTCTACTCAAAGGTTCACTATCGCCTACGATAATGCCAGACATATTGTCAAATTCCACATCTTCTTTATCCGTATGCTTTAATGTACAAAAAGCCTTTTTTTCAATTATTCCAATATTTCGATTCAAAATTTTACGATTTTTTCTCCCAGTACTTAATTCACTCCTGATCTGACTCTGATCCCTTTTATACTTTATCTGATCTTGAGCAATATCCTTGCTAAGTAAAATCGTTCTAAGCATTCCTTTTAATGAGCTTCCCGGTACATACGGATTTCCATAAGGATCTGTCACGCATGTCATAATCTGCAATTTGCCTTTTTCTTCGGAGCGGTCTCCTACATTTTCTGTATATTTCATACACCTTTTCAGATCTGTAAGCGAAACATGGTTTCTGATACTCCAATGTTTTAAATCCTCACGTGTATCCTCAACCATAAAACGCTCAAGATCATTCTGTATATGCAATTTTTGTGCCAGAAAATACAGCTTCGCAGCATCCACAACTCCAATTGTATTCCTGTTCAGAAAAACATATTCTTTCTTTTGTATTTGATTCCCATCACCTATGAATACCGGACCTTTTACAGTCAACTGTATCTGATATGTTTTTAATTTCTGTCCCATTTTTATACCCCCATGAAAAAAGCTTTTGCATAACGGAATATTGGATGAGTTCCACCATTTCTTTCTTCTATGACTTTTCCTTTAAAAGTATTTACAAAACAGGAACCCGCAGAGAAAACATAAATATCACTTTTTCTCATTTGCTGAGCGGCATATGTCTGAGAATCTATAAATCCACTTCTTTTGAGCAAACTATATGTTGCTCCTTTCAAAATATCTTCAAGTTCTTCATCTTCGGGAAGTGCTGTTGATAAGAGTAAATGCAGCGACGCTTTTTGGGTCAACTGTTCTTTCATTTCTCTCGGAATATCACAAACCCTACATTTAAATCTTCCCATCCCAGAACTTTTTTTGCCACCTAATCCTGTATATTGGAGGCTTTCAAATAACTCGTCCAAACATTCCTGATCCTTTTCTGATTCCATTCCGGCTATTATGTATAAACCGGAGCCATCTGTAAAATGATATGTACTTACACGATATGGCTGAGGCTCTTCCATTCCACGGATTCCTACTGAAACCTTCATTCCATTAGTTCCAAGATACTGCATATCTTCCATATGTTCTTCCGGAAACGTTCCATTTATAAAAGCTTCCACTGTGTTTACCGGAATATACTTTAAATTCTTAAACATTTTTTTCTGTCTGGAATTTCCTTGTTTCTCATTATCATCTACACGAACAGAGATCATTGGTTTAGGAATATAATAATTTTTCCCTATGTATGGAAATGCATCTGATAATACTATCCTGCCTTCTGAAACAGCATTCAAAAATTCTTTCTGCTTTTCCATCTTTAATGCTTCCTGAAACAATGCAGCAAATAATGTATCTGCATGAAAAGTGATCTCAGTACTGTCCAGATTTTTACTTCCGAAATGAACTCCTGTCAGAAACTCCAAACAATACAATTTATACTCCAAAGTCCCTCTCCTCCATTATGCGTCTACGACTTCCTTGAGAATTTCATTACATTTATCAATTAATATATTATCGACATTGCCGATTACACCCTCTGCATGCACATTGTTGAACTGAATCTTACCATAACCACGAGATCCACTTCCTCCCAGATAATCGTACTGTAATAATTTCATTCCCTCTGCCAGAGTTTGCATATCTTCTATAAATTCCTGCTCATTTTCCATTTCATAGATCAGATCCAATCCAAAAACTGACCCTCTGACCGCTCTCTCAATCTGACGCGGATTCGCTACTGCAGTAAGTCTTGAAATAGAATTTTCAAATTTAACTTCCGTCATACTCTGAAGTCCTGCTTCTCTTAATTCCTGTTCATTTGCTAATACCATATCAGAAAACAAAATCCTGCTTCTTTTGATCTTATTTTTTTCTGAAGATCCAAATAATCTGCTGATACGCTCATGATCACCTTTCGGTTCTGTTATCTGCTCATTGAATTCTTTGGCAAGAAGACTTCTCATTTTTCCCTTTAAGGAACTACCTGGTATCATAGGAAGATTTGTTTTCACATCTTTCACAACAGGTGAATCTACTGCTCCTATTGCAGCAAAGGCTCCGCTTCCACCTATATGCATACCTGTCTTTACTAAAATATCTCCTGAAATCTGAATTTTTGCGTACATATTCTTTCCCCCTTACTGTTCTTTTCCACCATAATATTTATGAAACGCGATCAATGCCTCCATATATCTGCTGAATAACAGATAATTTTTTTTTCTCTGTTTGATCTCCTTGAGTATCTCTAAAATTTCTGCCTGCTGCACAAATTCCTTTACTTTAGGTTCTCGCCCACATTCATACATAAAACGAACTCGAAGATACTCAATTCTTCCACAAATCTCATCATCCAGTTTTTCTGAAGACTTTGTAAGAACCTGATTGTAAATATCTGCATTCATAGCCAACAGATTTCTAATCTTAGAGGTTGTAACAATATCTGGTTCCCCTTTAAAATTTTTTCTAGCCCCCTTCACAAGATTTTTTATAACATTTTCCGCTTTATCCACACAATTATTATCATTAATCCTCATCTTTACCCTCTCCTTTCCGATTTATATAAGCATAAAGATTAATTGCTGTTTTCAACTGTCTGCAATCCTGGTCTGATTGGATCCACTCATACATCTTTTTTGATAGCTGTCTGTATTTTTCTTTTTTCGGTCCTTCTTCTGATGGTTCCAGTCTGGAAAGTAGATACATCATTCTTGCAAAATTAATTTTTTCCTCATGTCCACGTACAAGTTCCAACATTCGGTACAAAAATGCCATACCTCTGTCTTCTAAATCCTCAAAGAACTCACTCAATGCTCTATATTTTTCCTGAATCACTTCCTGATCAAATTCTTCCCAGGAATATGTACCGTCACTGATTTCTTTTTCCTCTTCACCTTCTTCCACCAGATGTCTCTCACCATCTTCCATAATGGTTACTGCATTTTTTCCCGGCATTCTTTTCGATTCAGACTCCATAGCTCCCGTCTCCTGTGCGATCGCTGCAATAGGATATGAATCTTCATAAATACCAATACCTGCAGAAATGCTTAATGTTCCCTGTGTGTATTTTCGGAACATTTTTTGCAGATCTACAGAAAGCTCTATTACATCATTCCATGCACCGACAATAAATACATCATCTCCGCCAGAATATACGATCGTAGCCTGACGTTCCTTTACACCTTCATTTCCTTCCAGCGAATATTCACCGTTTTTTAATAAAGATCGAATATAATATTTAAAGAAAATAGATAACTGTCTGGATAATGCCGCAGTTCTCGACAAAGTCACATATCTGTCTCCATTTCTTTTACTCTGGAAGCCGGATACAATAGCCTGTCCAAGATTATCTACATCAGCACGTAAAACTCCAATTCTGTTAATCCCCTTTGATTTCTTTGCAAATTCCTCAAATGTATCTCCTGTAGTATAATCTCCCACCCATAAGTTAGTCTCGATATGTTTTCCGGTATACATTTCATTCTTGGAATAAGCACGCACAAAATGATCATCCTTTTCCATTCGTCTGCTTAATGATTCTTTTGTATCTGCCACAAGGTAACAGCCTCCTGGTAATGGCATGCCCTTTTTTTCTTCTGAATTTCCCAGGACCACTGAAAAGAACTCACTATACAGAACATTCTTGGACAAGCTTTCTATTTTCCTGCATAATGGGCAAACACCTTCATCATCTACCCGCCCGATTCTTTTACAAACCCTACATTCTCTGGAATAATCCCTGAGTTTTTTATGGTTTAACTTAATAATATCCTGTGCACAATATCTATGTTGTTTCTGTTCTGAAAGCATTTTGCTCATCTCACGGAATAACTGTCCATAACTACCCTCCGGAATATTACGAAAAGCATTTCCAGTACATGCCACATAACCAAAAGCAACATACAATTCAATCTGAAACTGTTCCAGGAGCCATTCTTTTAATTCCTTTTGAAATTCATTTATCCTGTCAACTGTCTTTTTTGTGTTAGCCAGAAGCAGATAACAGTGCCCTCCGCCTGAATATAACAGATTCGCTCTGGACAGCTCCAGCTTATCAAGCAACAGATCAATGATATGTTCCATCATGATTTCAAGATAAAAAGATCTTGCACGTAAAGTTCTTAATGCATTTTTGGACGTGATCGTATAAATAAATTTCTGAATACCTGAAATATCCATTGAACATAATAAAAAAGCTTTTTTATCATAAAAATCCTTTTTATCCAGAAGCTCTTCTTTATATTTCAAATGGTTTTCATTTAAATAGTCATACATGCAACTGGCGATAGCAGCCGTAAGCTTTACATGATCAAACAGTGAAATATCACTTAGTTCTCCCTTTGAAGTAGAAGATGGTACATAAGTAAGATTTGCTTCCATCACCGCTAACAATGAATTCAGATATTCGTCATTCCAATCCATTCCTTTGAAATTATCCAGCACTCTCTGTCGGATCTTCATATAAAACTCTTTTGAAAAACTTCTTTTTTCAGGAGTTGGATAATTAACATTCCCTTTATCTTCCATGTCCCCCGGAAGATAATAATATTCCTGATCATTTTCATTTAATATATTGAAAATACTCTGCAAAGGAACTGACAGATCAAATCCGGAAACATCTTCGCCCTCTTTCTTTCTCCTGTCTGCAAAAGCTGCAATATTATCTGCAAGATACACAATATACGCCAGATCATTTTCCTGCAGTTTTGCCCCCTTCAAAGCAGATATATGATGATATCTTACACAATTTAAAATTTCTTTATCATCAATACCACCATTTTCCTTTAAAAAATCATAACCGGAAATACTGTGATTTCTACGATCATCCCCCTCTCTGTATACTACTTTTCCAATATCATGAAGCAGACTTCCTATAATCAGTTTAATTTTTTCATCAGTCATCTTCATTCCTCCTGATATATTTCATTGCACCCATTCCCATTCCTGTCTTTATTCCAACACCGGAAAACTCTCCAAATTTTGCCAGCATCCTTACATACCTTGCCATTGTTTCCGGACCCTTGATATGGATACAAATATTTCCTATAAATCCTGTAATGTTCGTTTTTTCCAATGGAAACGGTATTGTCTGTAAGCGATATCTTACAATCTCACTTTGTGTCACAAGTTCTTCTAATGTATCTTCATCATACATATTAAACTCTTCCGATGCAGCACTGAACTTTCTCATAAGGCTTCCATATATTAAACTTAAATCTGGATATATTACATATTTTCCATCTCGTTTAAATGATGTGGGCGTTTTAAAACTTAATTCCAAATATCTGGAACATTTATTTTCATAGAATTCTTTTATCAGTTCTTTATCTTCTTTGATCCTTACTGTTTTATTTAATAAATTTACTGTTTTATTCTTTTTTCGTAACGTAATCGTATCAAGCTTTGTCATTGGAAGCAAAAGCATTTCGTAGGCTTCCGTATTTAATGTTTTAAGATACCAGATAGTTTTTCCTTCTTCTTTTAAAATGCATTGACTATATGGATTTAACTGATTTCCATGTAGCTTTTCCGCATATTCTGATGAAATATTCTCCATCAGTACTCCCTGCAAGTTTGATGACTGTTGAAAATTAATTTCGTTTGAATCAAATTCCACTTTAAGTTCTGCATACATTTAAAAAGCCTCCCATCACACCTTCTGCCCAGCCTGCAGTAACGCCTGCTTCAGTTCATCCTCAATCTTGGCAAGCTCTGCCTGGGCTTCGCTGCGTTTTTTTGTTTCTTCTTCGTGGATCTTTCCTAAATCCCAGAAACAATGCTTCCCATCCTATACCTGTTTTTCTTCTAATTGTCTTCATTCTTTCCCTCCAGTAAATCTCTTTCTTTGAATTCTTAATAAAAAAACATTACTCTCTCATTTTTGTAAAGAAAGTAATGTTTTCATCACACCGATATTATATTTACTACGAAATTTCACCTCAGTTCTGTCGATTTTATGTTATGCAAACCTCTTGCTTTGCTGTATTAAACTATGTGTGGTTTTTATCAAAATTCAACAATTTTCTTAATCAGATTATACGATTTTTATACATAAAAAGCAATTAATTATTGTCTAATTTGCATATTTGACATATTTAGCGTTAATTCAGACTTTATCTACTTTTTTCGTCAATTATTTTCAGCTTTTCCAGTCCTTCATAATACTTTCGAATGTTATTCTTTATCAGCCACTGGTTTCCATCTGTATATTCTTCATCTTTATTCAGCAAAAGTGCCATATCCAATACACAGCCCGCCAGATCTTCCACTATGTTGAAACGATCATGCAGATCATCTGGTACTGTGGGAGTTTCCGTCATTTTAAAATATTCCTCATATACCTGTCGGATCCATTCTCTGTATGTTTCACGAATTTCTGAAATTATTTTTGTCTGATTATCAATTTCTCTGATATCTGCAATATATCGTTCTGCCAAAGATGTAATCTGGCATAACGTTTTCTGAATTCCGGACTCGAACTCCTCTCTGGTAAGTTCCGATTGCTGAAGTCTGCGCACGGATTCATAAAAAGAATCTGTAGTTACCCATATACCTCTTATTATTGAAGAATTTTTCTGTTCTGAATAATATTTCCTTTTCCCAGTTCTGTCGCAGGCCCATATACTTCTGGCAAAATATCTATGATTGACCATATCACTCTCATCATGTCCGAAATAACACCATACAGCCATGGCTGACATATTTTTAAATTTTGTTTCTGAAGCTACCGTAGAAAATACATTTAAATTTCGGACATAGGATACAATCTCTTTCGTTATTAATGCTAATTGCTTTTCTGCACAATATTTCTCCGATATCATTACAAATACTGCCAAACGTTTTTCTTTCCTTGAAGATAATGGCTCTACATTTCTTATTGTATAATTTTCTGCTTTCAGATACACTTGTAAAGTCTCATACGGAGTATATTTCTCCACCTCAAAGTATATGGTACCACCGATTCTCCCTCGATATATTGGATGCTGCATCTTATTAGGGTTGTTTTTATTCCATGCTTTTGCAATAGCTAATACTTCCTCATGGATATCAAAAATAGAAATTTTTCCTTTACGGATTCTTCGATTAACAGTCATTGCTGTTGTTAACATTCCTGTATACAAACTGTGGTTCTTCCCGGGTCCGAGCCATGAACTCTCATTAGATGATGAAGAAGCAAGAACAACCGTTCCGTTTCCTGCAAAAGTAGTGATCGCTTCCTCCAATTTCATTTGTTTGACTCCGGAAACATAAAATTTACCAGAATAACAGCAATCCAAAATAATAATTTTATTTTTTGATTTTAACTTTTCTACAAAATCAATGATGCTCTGAATATTGATCATTCCATCTGAAAAGCACAGATCTCCATTGCAGCCATGACCGGAAAAATACAAAATAAATCCATCCTCTTCCTCGATCATACTGGAAAATTCCATCAATGCGCGCACAAAACTTCTCATCTTTACAATTCCAGAATTCCCTAGAGTTCTTATTGTATCCTTCGAAAGCCTTAGACCTTCTATTAATGCATTTTCCATTAATTTAAGATCCATCTCATAGGATGGAAGGCTCAAATTTTGTTCATATATTCCAACTGAAGTTAATAATGAGTAAAACTTTCCCATCTGTTATCTGACCTTATCTTTATTTTTTCCATATTTTCGACTCAATCGGATCACTGCATTTAATGCCTCCGCTTCATGGTTTGGTTCTTCGAATTCATCCGATGTATATTCATGAACATTTCCCAGCTGTTCATCTGTCATCTGTGTGACTTTTTCCACGATTTCTCCAATTTTTGCTGTTCTTTCCTGTTTTGTAAGTGATGACATATTAATTATCTCCTTTCCGGATCTTACCAGTTATTCTCCAAGTATTGGCTGCCCATATTCTTCTAAGGTGAAATTTAATGCCATAAGATCGTACACCTGATGCTCAATAAAATATTTTATGATCAGATCGCCTTTGTTAGATGGAGAAAGTGCATATTCCGCCCTGGCTAAAAGATCTCTTGCTGCTTTTATATCCAACTTTAATGCAAATACAAGTGCCAGCACTGTACTCTTTCCGGGATGATAAGCTGGATTACTTCTAATCTTCGAAAATAATCTTCTGTCAATACATGCGCTTTTATATACTTCAACATCTGACATCCCACTCTTATCTATCAATTCAAAAAGCTTTTCATGAAAAGAATCTCCCGCTTCGTCCAAAAGATGCTGTAGATCCATGGACTGATCTCTGGTCAGTTCTTTTCGTTCAGGAATATCTACGAAGGGTGCATATTTTTCGTAAAGTATATTTTCATCTGTTACTGGTAAATATTCCTTATAATTTATTTCTATATATTGAGCCAGCTGTTCTATAAAGGCATTTTCCAAACTCATCATATATCTCCTATATTTTTATGATTATGCCTATATTTTATCATTTAAAAGAATGAAACTCTATGCAATCCTGTTTCACTATTTCTGTGTATTTATATTTTATTTCTATATATTACCTAATTGGTCTCCTGGCAGACGACAAATTAATAAAAAAAGATACCTTTTTCAAAGCATCTCATAAACAATAATATAGGAAATTAAAAAACGCTGAAAAGTCCTGATCTACAAGACTTTTCAGCGTTACTAATAGCAGGGGATGAGAGAATCGAACTCCCACCAAAGGTTTTGGAGACCCCTATCATACCATTTGACCAATCCCC